>JBBQKP010000056.1:0-17725 GCA_038326995.1 Tepidisphaerales bacterium | reverse complement strand
CTTCAAACATCTTCAAGGCGTGCTCCGGTTTGAGGAGGCTAGGTTTTTACACACACACACACTTGTCAAGAGAAAAATAAAATTGTTGTGCGAATGCTGCCGGGTGCGCCGACTCGCCACCCACCCGCCAAACCACTCCCTCAGGGTCGTGGCTCTTCAAATATAGCCACGTCGGGTGCGTGCAACGCACCGTTCCACAACCCACGTTGGTCGTGGTTTATAAAGGTGCGTTGCACGCACACTACTCTTATTCCGCCTATTCCACGTTATCAATCCATCCGCCGCCCAGCACGACATCGTTGTCGTAGCAGACGACCGCCTGCCCGGGCGTGATGGCGAGTTGCGGCTCGTCGAATTCGATGCGGATCGTGTCCGTTCCGGTCCGCGTGAGGACGGCCGACTCGGCGTCGGAGTTGTAACGGATTTTTGCCATACAACGAATGCCCTCCGTCGCATCGATCGCACGTTGCTGCAGCAAATTGATCTGATTGGCGACGAATGATTTGCGAAAGAGCTGCTCCTTCGGGCCGAGTGTGATGGTGTTTTGGCGCGGGTCGATGTCGGTGACATAAACGCGATGGCCCAGTGCGACTCGAACGCCCTTGCGCTGGCCGATGGTGAAGTGCTGATGGCCCTGATGGCGCGCGACGATGTTGCCCGTGGAATCGACCATCGCCCCTTCGCGCACGCTTTCGGGGGCGCGGCGTTTCACCAGCCCGGCATAATCCTGATCGGGCACGAAGCAGATTTCCTGCGAATCGGGCTTGTTAAACGTCGGCAGCTTCAGTTCCTCTGCCAGTGCCCGAACTGTCGGCTTGTCGAACTCGCCGATGGGCAAAAGCGTGTGCTCCAGCGTCTCTCTGCTCATTCCAAACAGGACGTAAGACTGGTCCTTCTTGTGGTCGAGCCCGCGCATCAGCGCCTTCTCGCCGCTGACGGGGTCGATGCCGACTCGTGCGTAATGGCCCGAGGCGCTGTATCGAGCGCCGATGCCGTTGGCGTATTGAACCAGCTTGCCGAATTTCAGCCAATCGTTGCACCGCACGCACGGGTTAGGCGTTCGGCCCAGGTTGTACTCGCCGACGAAGTAATCGATGATTTTTCCGAAATCTTCCTGAAAATTCAGCACATAAAACGGCACGTCCAGAAGCGTCGCGACACGTCTTGCGTCGCCCGCATCAAGGACCGAGCAGCACCCCTGCTTGTGCGTTTTTTTGTTGTCGTCAATCGAACAGGCTTCTTCGGATTGGCCCACATCTTTGGGCGAGCCGAGTCGAAGAAAGACGCCCACGACGTCATAACCCTGACGCTTGAGCAAGGCGGCGGCAACGGACGAATCGACTCCGCCGCTCATGGCGACGACGACTCGATTGCCCGCGGTAATAGTGTGCGGATGAGACATTAGCCCGCCACTATAGCAGTTTCCGGGCGTTTTGCCTTAGCCGGGCGCTCTGAAACACTAAACCCGGTCGATTCCGATGATCTCGTGCAGACCCAGCCGCGGCGCGATGCATATGCTGGTGATGGCGATCGTCATTCCCGCGATCACAGTCATCGCGGGAATGAGCAGGCCAGGCCCATTGAACGGGTCGGCATAGACAATGCCACAGTAAATCACAAAGCCCGCGAGCGCGAGACCAAGGCCTCCTACGCTGAGCTTGCTGCCCGCGTCCAAGACTCCGATCAGCCTTTTCAAGTTCCGCGTATTAATGAACCGCATTAAACCGACTTCTGAACTCGAGTTATTAATATTTTTTGATTGATTGCTCATTATCGCACCGCTTCCTTGCTTATATTACAGGCATCTATCGTTGACTCTCTCTGTCCAGCGATTGACGTGCCAACGGGATGCCCATTGCCCGTGCATTCAAAATTCTTAATATCACACGCTAAATCGTTCCCTTTTCGAGCCAAATTGACGCACCAAAGGGATATGTTGGTCCAATATGTCTTTTATACCGGCGGACGCGTGCCCGCCAATTAGGCAACTGACATCTTGAGTGATTCAATCTGCATCAATCGACACCTGTCAACCATGCACCGCGGCCTGAACCTCGACAAGCCCGATCTCACCTGTGAGAATGCCCGGCCATGTCAGTCGCGCCAGTCCCGGCACCCCCATTCCGCAAGAACAAGCGCTCCAGGCGCGAATTCTTTCGCGCCTGTCGATTTCTCTGGCCGCACAAAAAGCTCGTCGCCGTCTCAGTCGTCTGCGCGATCATGACCGGCGCCTTCACCGCCATGGGTCTCGGCACGGTCGTGCCGCTGCTCCGGATGCTTGTCAGTGGGCAATCGATTCGGTCTCTCGTCGATGCACAGCTGGTCGACCTGAAGGAGATTCCCTTTTACCTGCGGGTGCTCGACCGGATCGCCGACCTCATGCCGACGCACCCCGTCGCCGCGGTGGCTGCGGTGTTTCTGATATTCATGGTCATCGCCACGCTCGGCTCGGTGACGCGGTTTTTCCAGGAACTGCTCAGCGACAAATCCGCAATCTTCGCGATCAACGATGCGCGACTGTCGCTCTATCAGCACACCCTGCGTTTGCCGATCGGCCACTTCGCACGCTTCGGCACGGGCGACGCCACCGCAAGGCTCGTCACCGACGCCCAGAATCTTCAGGACGGCTTCAAGGCCGTTCTCGGTAAGGCCGTCCAGGAGCCCATCACCGCTTTATTTGCGCTGGGCGTCGCCGTGCTGATCGACTGGCGCGTCACCATCTTCATCGTCGTCTTCGCCCCGGCGATGGTGTATGTCGTACGAAAGTTCGGCACGAAGGTCCGCCGCGCCATGCGTGCTTCGCTCGAAAAAAACAGCATCATGCTCGGGCAGGTCGAATCCACGCTCGCCGGCATCCGCGTCGTCAAAAGCGCCAACGCCCAGCAGCACGAACTGGGCCGCTACTCCACCATCATGGACACCCTCAAGGGCGAGCAGGTCAAGATGGCACGCTACGAAGCCTGGAGCACGCCCGTGATGGAAATGCTCGGGCTTGTCGCCGTCGGGTTCGTTCTGGTCTTCGCAAGTTATCTTGTTCTGCAGACCCGGACGCTTTCGGTCGAAAAGTTCATGGCGATCATGATCGCGCTGGTCGTGATCGGCGAGAGCCTCAGGCGAATCAGCAAGTTGAACGTCGTCCTGCAGCGCTCCAACGCCGCGGCCGGGCGCATCTTCGAAGTTTTGGAAATGCCCGCCGAGGCCGCCGAAACCGCCGCGATCCCGCTCGCGTTCCAGCACAGCGTTCGCTTCGAGAATGTCGAACTGACTTATCCCGGTGCCGATCATCAGGCGCTCTGCGGCGTGTCACTCGAGATCGCCAAGGGACAGTCCGTCGCAATCGTCGGCAGAAACGGCAGTGGAAAGACGACGCTTCTCTCGCTCTTGCCGCGATTTTACGACCCCGACGCCGGCCGCGTTTTTATCGATCAGGCCGACATCAAAACAGTCCCGCTTGATTCCCTGCGTGCGATCATCGGCCTGGTCACGCAGGATGCGATCGTGTTCCCTGGAACGATTGCCGACAACATCGCCTACGGCCTGCGCGACGTCACACGCGAAGATGTCATCCACGCCGCCAGGCAAGCCAACGCACACGACTTTATTCTGCAAAAGCCTCTGGGCTACGACACGATCGTCGAAGGGCTTGGCGGACAGCTCTCGGGCGGGCAGCGGCAACGTCTCAACATCGCACGGGCCATCCTTCGCAAGACGCCAATTCTTATCCTGGACGAAGCGACGAGCCAGGTCGACGCCGAGAGCGAGGCCGCCATTCAGGACGCGATCGCACAGTTGATGAAAGACCGCACGACCTTCGTGATCGCACACCGATTCAGCACGATCATGAACGCCGACCTCATTGCCGTGATGGATCAGGGTAAAATCATCGCGACCGGCACGCACGAGACACTGCTATTGTCGTGTGAGACGTATCGGATTCTGTATCAGCGCCAGCTCGCCGCGTAGTTCCCGCGCACGACTCTGAAGGGCGTCACCCTGTGACGCTTCTGCCGAACCATTCGTATCCTCGGCGGCAGAGACTGCCGCCCTCTAAAACCTTCGACGCGAGAAATTACTGCGACCCGTGTCGCCACAGCGTTGCGTCATTTCCCAATACAAAAGCTCGAAAACACCCGGCCCAGCACGTCGTCCGCACTCACCGTACCCACGATTCGGCCCAGACAGTCCAAGGCCTCGCGTAGTTCAAAAGCGAAAAACTCCGCACCCTGATCCAGTGCCGTGATCGATCGATCCAGCGCATCGATGCACGCGGTCAACTCCGATCGGTGACGCGCATTGAGCGAGACCGCGCTGGCCGATCTTCCCGCGGCCGCACCAAAGCAAATTCCATCGAGGGCGGTCTTCAGTCGAAATATGCTCGCTTCGTCTTGGGCGGATACGAACAACTCTGATTCGCCCGCGTTTTCAACTGAATCCAAACCAAGCCGAAGGTCGTGCTTGCTCCGCACCACAATATCCGCCTTTCGATCCAACTCTAACGCATCGCCTTCATCTTCTACACTCACCACCAGCACCACGACGTCCGCCCGCGATACCGCCTCCTGCGCACGCTCTCGCATCTGCCGATCGACGTGCGTGTTGTCCGACTGCAATCCCTCATCAAGCCCGGCCACGTCGATCAATCGCACACGCCCGCGCGGTAACTCCGCCAGGGCCTCGATCGCGTCGCGCGTCGTTCCTGATATTGGCGAAACCACCGCACGCTCGTGCCCGACCAGCGCATTGAACAGCGTGCTCTTGCCCGCATTCGGCCTGCCCACCAGCACCACCGACGCCTCACGCCCGACCAGCTCGAATCGCGGCGACTGCACCATCAGTTCATGAAGCGATCGGCGAATCAAACTGACGCGATTCTTCGCGTCTTCCTGTGACAAAAATACAACGTCTTCTTCGGTGAAATCAATCCCGACTTCAGTGAGCGCGAGTGCTTGCGCCAGAGCATCAATCTGCGGTACGATTCGCGCTGATAGTTCGCCCTTGAGCAACTGGCGGCCGGCGTCGAGCTGCAGTCGCTGCGTCGCGGCGATCGTTGCGGCGACGCCCTCGGCGGCGGTCAGATCCAGCTTGCCCGTGAACAGCGCCCGCGCGGTGAACTCGCCGGGCTCGGCCTGGCGAAGCCCGATCAAAAGCAAGTTCTCCATGAACTTGCCGACGAGATACGTGTTGCCGGGCATGTGATATTCCACCACATCCTCGCCCGTCGCGCTGCGCGGCGAGTGAAACAAATGGACGCGAATTTCAACCGCGGGCAGATCGTCGATCGAGATCTGAACTTTCCCGCTCGAGCGCGTGCCCGACAAACGCTCGAGTGCGTCGATCGCATGAGGGCCGCTGGTTCGGACGATCGCGCGGATGCCCCCGGTCGTCGTCGCGATCGCGGCAATGGTGTCGCCTAGCTGCATTGGCGAAGAGGATACAACTAATTAGAGTCCAAATGGAAAGACCTTCAACTCGAACCGGCGGTTCGCACCAGCGCGGTCAATATTACCGGCACCGCATTAAAGCACATGTGCATGAAGATCGGCACCCAGAGTCGGCCGGTCCGTTCGTACGCGATGCCCAAAAGCACGCTCAGCGTGAATATCGCCGGCTGGTGCGTTTGCGGGTGAATGAGGGCGAACAGCAGGCTCACGCCCAGGATCGCACCCGGGCGGCCGAGCAGTCGGACGCTCGCCGTCTGCAGGTGGCCGCGAAATAATATTTCTTCGAGCAAGGGGGCCAGCAGCACCGCGACGGCCGCACCCCACAGGGCTTCGCGCGTCGACGTCGTTTGCTGGAGCGTTTCCAACAGCGGATTGACCGACGGGGCGTTATTGAATTGCAGCACAACTCCCTGCACGAGTGCGTTAACCGTCATGGTGAGCGGCACTGCGACCATCGCCGCCAGAAGCGCCCAGCGGATGGATGGAATCACGTCGGCCCGCGCCGCACCGATGCGAAGCGATAACTTACCACGCCCTGCAAGATGAAGCAGCGCGACAAGACCAATGGCCGCGGCATACGAGCCGACCTGCGCCGCGGTCGAAACGGTCGCGACGCCGCCCTCGTCCGAAGTGCGGATGAACGGGACGAGCACGAGTTGGGACACGATGAAAACGACGATCGCAGTGGCAATTAACCAGACGGCCTCCAGCGCCCCGCCGCACGCGGTGGTCGCGTCGCGCCACGTCCACGGCTGGCGACGCGTCATAACCCTGAAAATCGCAGTGGCGGCGAGCGTCATCAAAAGCAGGATCGACGCGCTGATGTACAGCGAGCTCGCCGGGGAAGTCGCATCGGAACTCGCCGGGGAAGTCACCTGGGAACTAACCTCGGAACTCGCCGGGGAAGTCACTTGCTGCTGTCCGGCTGGCAAACGCTGAATCCCGGCGGCGGACAATGCCAGTGAAACTGTGAGAATGGTTGACACGAGAATCCACCCTTCTAATGTCAATTCAGAGATTTGCCAGCAGACCGGTCAGTAACGTCAGGCGCATCAGGTAAATCCCGAAAGCTAACAAAGGATCAGGAACCACATGGGGACTCTCGACAAAATCATCGCAGACAAGCGAATCGAAGTCGAAGAACGAAAGAGCCGATGCTCGGCGGACGAGCTGAAGTCGCGTGCGGCAGACCAGCCCGCGCCGCTGAACTTTTTCAAGCAGATCACCAAGCCGCCCGAGGAATCAAATCCGCCGAAGCTGGTAAACGTCATCGCCGAGATCAAGCGGGCTTCGCCCAGCGCGGGATTGATTTACGAGGGCGATTTCGATCCCGTCGCAATCGCCGCCGCGTATCAGAACGCGGGTGCCGACGCGATCAGTTGCCTCACCGACGAAAAATATTTTCAGGGCGATCTCGCGTACATCGCCGCGATTAAAAAGCACGTCGCACTGCCGGTGCTTCGCAAGGATTTCATCATCGATCTGTGGCAAGTCTACGAAAGCCGGGCGGCCGGGGCGGATGCAATATTGCTGATCGCCGAGTGCCTGGCGACCAACGAAATGATCGACCTGCAAATCCTCGCGACCGAACTTCGCATGACCACGCTCATCGAAGTGCACGACATCGATAATCTCATTCGCGTTCGCGACTGCGTCATCGGGTTTCCCATGAAATCCTACAGCCTGCTCGGCATCAACAATCGCGACCTTCGCACCATGAAAGTCGACGTGAACAACACACTTCGCGTGCTCGATCTGGTCGAAGATCGCGCAACACTCGTCAGCGAGTCGGGCATCAGCACACGCGATCATGTCCAGCGCCTCGCATCGGGCGGCGTGCGCGCGGTGCTGGTCGGCGAGACGCTCATGCGATCCGACAACGTCGCCAACACCATGTGGCAACTCTTCGGCGTATGATTTTGTGACGTAGATTTTCACTTACTAAAAGTGCCGAGCAATGTCCCTGTTTCCAATTTTTCTCGACCTCTCCCGACTGCGGTGCGTCGTCGTGGGCGGCGGCATGGTCGGATCGCGAAAAGTTAAGTCACTGATCGAGCACAATGTCGCGCACGTCCGCGTTGTTTCACCAGACGTTCACCCGACCATGCCGCATGGAATTGAGCACATCGCAACGGTTTACGACGCATCTCATCTGGCG
Organism: Tepidisphaerales bacterium; assembly: GCA_038326995.1. Taxonomy (GTDB): domain Bacteria; phylum Planctomycetota; class Phycisphaerae; order Tepidisphaerales; family Tepidisphaeraceae; genus JBBQKP01. Next base: position 10,126 of record JBBQKP010000056.1, on the reverse strand, counting down.
GGGGCGAATTTGGTTTTTGCCACGACCGACAATCCGCAGATCAACCGACAGGTTGCCGCCGACGCGAATGCGATTGGCGCTCTGTGCAACATCGCCGACGCAGAGAATTCCGCATCGAGCGACTTTGTCACCGCGCCAACAATCAAACGCGGGTTGATCAGCATTGCCATCAATTCCAGCGGATCGCCCGGGCTTTCAAAACTTCTGTGCGATACCATCGACCAATCGCTCGACCCGGCCTGGGCGGGCTTCGCACAGGTCGTGCAGGATATTCGACACGATCTGAAACGGCGGTCCGAACTCAATGAAGCAGGACGGCGTGAGATCATGCGACGACTTGTCACTCCGCTGAATTTCGATCTCTACAAGCAATCGGGCACACTCGCTCTTCAAGAACAGCTCGGCCGCGACCTGAACAAACTTCGCCCCACCTAAACTGATTCTAGTAAGTGAAGCTCGAACACACCCATGCCCACGCTCCTTCAGATCGCTTTGCTCCTCATCTCCGCCGGCCTGTTCGCCGCGTGCGCCGCCGCCGCGCTGTTGAAGGATCGCGGGCACTCTACGAACATGGTCGCGCGAGGCGTGTGGATGTGCCGCGGCATCGCGATCGCTCTGGCTATTCTTTCATTAATCCTGCACTCGGCCGATCGCGGCTCGTTCTGGCCGTTGGAAGACAACTTTGACGCGCTGGTCTGGCTTGCGGTGATGCTGGGCATTGTGGTGGCATACATTCAATTGCGTCATCCGATCGGCGGGCTCGATTTGTTCGCCGCGCCGATCGTGGTCCTTATGCTGCTCGCTGCGGCATTCTTCGGCTCGAATCTTCCGCGCGATTATCACCTCTACAGCGCCTGGCTCACGGTTCACCGCGTCTGCTCGTTCGGCGGCGTGGTGATGTTCGCCGTCGCCGCCGCCACGAGCACCGCATGGCTCATCTCCAATGACCGCCTGCGCCGCAAGCAACTCGCCGCCGCCCGTCGCGTCGGCAGCCTCGAACAGCTCGAGCGCGTCAACTACCTCATGGTCACGCTCGGCTTTGCAATGCTCTCGGTCGGGCTGATCACCGGCTTCGGCCGCCTGACCGCGGTGCCCGCCGACGAGAGAATTCAGTGGCTCGCAAGTCCTAAGATCACTCTCGCCGCTGTCGCGTGGCTCGTGTACGCCCTGGTCCTTCACGCACCGATCAATCCCGTGTTCCGGGGCAAACGCGTCGCACAGCTCAGCATCGGCGGCTTCCTGCTCATCACGGGCGTAGTCGTCGCAGTTCAGTTCAATGTCTGATTCAAATTGTCTGCTAAGCGTATTGCTTCAAATGAATCACCTTCGCGTACTAGGCCTCAACCACACCACCGCGCCAATCGACGTGCGCGAGCGGCTGGCCTTCGCGCCCGAGCACCTCATGCGGCTCAATTCGCTTGTAAAAGACGCCAACCCCAACGCGGAACTCATTGTCCTTAGCACCTGCAATCGCGTCGAGCTCTACACCGCGGGCACGATCATCGCGCGTGATGATCTGGTGAACGCGCTGTCGCTCTTGTTCGATCTCTCGCCGCAGCAGTTCGCGCCGCACTTGTTCGAGCACCACAAGCAAGCCGCGGCCGCGCACTTGTTCAGAGTCGCGTCGTCACTTGATTCCATGATCGCAGGCGAGACGCAGATTCTCGGGCAGGTTCGAGACGCGCTGGCGAGGTCGGTCCAACTCAACTCGGCCGGCGGAGTGCTCGCGCCGCTGTTTCAAAAAGCGCTCGCCGCCGGCAAGGACGTGCTCTCTTCCACAGCCATTTCGGGCGGCGCGTCGGGCGTCGCGGGCGCGGCCGTCGCATACGCAAAACAAGTTTTCGACGATTTTTCCAGCAAGCACATTCTCTCGATCGGCGCGGGCAAAATGGGGCTTCTCGTGCTCGCTGGTTTCTCGCGTCTTGCGCCAGGCAAGCTTTCGGTCATCAGCAGAGACATCGAAAAAGCATCGCGTGCGGCCGAGCCTTTGGGCGGCACGGCCTACACCATGGACGACCTCCAGCAGCAGCTCATCGCAGCGGATGTTGTCGTGAGTTCCACCGCCGCACGTCAGCCGATTGTCACGCGTGCGATGCTCGAACGCCTGATGCCGCGCCGTCGGTACAGGCCGCTTCTGGTCATCGACATCGCCGTGCCGCGTGATTTCGAACACGCCGCCGGCGAGATCGACGGCGTATTTCTCTACGACCTAGATGACCTGCAGCGCGAGGTTGATCGCTCCGTCGCGGGCCGACACGGTGCGATCGATGCCGCCACCCAAATCGTCGAACGACACCTGAGCGACTATTTCGCATGGGAAAGTCAACGTGCGATCGGGCCGACGATCGACGCGATCTATGCCCGTGGCAACGCACTCGCCAAAGACGAGTTCGAAAGTTTTGTCGACGCTCATCCCGAACTCGATGCCAAATCGAAAGATCAACTCGAGCGTGCCATGAAGCGACTGGTCAACAAACTTCTGCACGCGCCCGTCGCAGCGCTCAAGCAGGCGCATCACTCTCATAGGCCCGATTCAACTCCGGCCGATCCACGTGACGCGGATAAATATCTGCACGCCGTTCAAAAGCTGTTTCAGTTGGACGACGACACACCGCGTGCTCCGTAAAAGCGACACTCTCACTGCTCAAATGATCGGGTGTTGGACACCCACCCCGGCGAGGTGCGAGAATCCGCCGCATGATTGTCGGGCGATTTCTCCTGATCCTTCTTGGCCTGTGCGTTCTGGTGGCCGCGGCGATTGGATCGTCTACCGAATCATCGATGGTGCCCGAGATTCTGTTTCGGCTTCTCACCACCGGCCCGCTGCTTCTCGTCTGGCTTCTCGCGTGCGGCGGCGCGGGCATTTGGCTCACAAAAATTTGTTTTAGGAACCAGACGCGAAATCAGGTGATTACCGAGATTGAGAACTTAGAAGACGCATCTCAATCATTCGACGTTTTTCAGATCGGCATCTCCATCGCTCTCGGTATCGGCATCTATGCCTTGCTGCTGCTGGGGCTCGGACTTGCGGGTTTGCTGTCGACCATTTCCGCGTGGCTTCTGATCGCCGTCGGCGGTGCCGTCGCGATTTACGAGCTTCTAAAAATTAGAATCGTTGTTTCTAGTTTCTTCGCTCGCCGAGTCGAGCCGGGGCACTACTTTTTGCTGATCGCGACCCTGCCCATTGGCGTGATGCTCGCGGGCGGACTCGTCTTGCCGGGCCTGCTCTGGGGCGATGAGCCGCACGGCTACGACGTACTCAGCTATCACCTTCAAATCCCGCGCGAATGGTTCGAAGCGGGAATAATTTCGCCGCTTTCCCATAACGTTTTTTCCTACTTCCCGTTCAATGTCGAGATGCATTACCTGTGGGCGATGCATCTGACGAACGGGCCTTGGAACGGCATGTTTCTAACGCAGTGGATGCACGGCACGATGGCGGTGCTGTCGGCCGTCATCATCTACGGCGCGTGCCGGAACAAAGGGCCCGCCGTCGCGTCGGTTTGTGCGTCAGTCATACTGTGCGTGCCGTTCGTGCCCATGCTCGGCAGCGTCGCGTACAACGAAATGGGCTTGATGCTTTTCGCGACGTGTGCGTGGGCACTCGCACGAATCGGCGGATCGGCGCTCAAGTCCGGGCTCATGCCAGGACTCATGTCCGGCTTCGCCATCGGCTGCAAATACACCGCCTTGCCGATGGTCGCGTTGCCCGCGCTCATTCTCATCTTCACACGCAAAGATAGAAAATTTTCATCCGTCGCGGCGTTCGTTTTGGGAATGTGCCTGACTGCTTCACCTTGGCTGATTCGCAATGTCGCATGGACGGGCAACCCGGTTTTCCCAATCGCTTCCGCTCAGCTCGGCGGGCCGTTCACGCCAGAGCAGACGCACCGGTTTGATGTCGCTCACGCGCCGCGTCCGGAGCAGCAAACGATGGTGGGCCGCGCGATGGCGTTGAGCGAGCAAGTCCTCTTCGACTGGAAGTTTGGCCTGGGCGCGCTGCTTCTGGCGAGCGCGATCGTCGTCGCCCTTTTTGACATTAAGAAGACCTGGCCGCTGCTCGTTTCGCTTCTCGTGATCGTGTTGGTCTGGCTGTTTGCGACGCACCTTCAAGGCAGATTTTTCGTCGTCGCGCTTCCGCTCCTGGCCATGCTGCTTGCGACGGGAAAGCCGAAGTTCGTCTTGCCGCTCGTGCTTGTTATCTGCGCCATCGGCCTGATCCGCGGCGGCGAGGTCGCCAGACGCGTCCACAATCTGCAAACCTTCATCGGCTTCGACGCCATCGAGCAATTAACCGACGGCTGGCTCGGCCAAGGTGCTGGCAAACGGCTTACCACCTCCACCGGCCCGGTGCAACTCGTCGGCGATGCCCGCGCGTTCTGGTATGCCGTCCCGATGTCCAGGCTGAGCTACCAGACGGTGTTCGACGTCAGAACGTCGTGGCTTCCAGAGACGAAAAAAAATGGCGTAGGTGACGGCGGGCTTATCGTCGTCGATGCCGATGAGATCAGGCGATTCATCAAGACGTACAAATCGCTGCCCGAAATGCCGACGAATTTCCAGTCGCTTGATCGGCCCACAATCATGGACGGTGAACGATAGATCAATTAAGCACTGAACAAGGCCCGTGAAAGCCGCCGATCCTCTTGCATTTCCGGGCGTTTCCAAGACCATGCGAAAGGAATCGCCAAAACGTGTGGGAACGCGTCTGGCGGCCAAGCACAATTTCGACCGCTTCACTCCATTTTTCAGGTCAATCCCCTTTCCTTTCGGAGCCTCTTTCTCATGTCCAATTTGCGCCACGACGCGATCAAAACCATCGCCAACGCCAAGCATCAGCTCAACAAACTCGACTTCCGCACGACGCACGCGAAGGATCTTTTTGGTGCCAACGTATTCAACGAGGAAGTCCAGCGTCAACGACTCCCCAAGCCGATTTTCAAGGCGTTGCAGAAAACGATCAAATTGGGCGCGGTGCTCGATCCGGGCATCGCCGACGCCGTCGCCAGCGCCATGAAGGACTGGGCCATCGAAAAAGGCGCGACCCATTATTCCCACCAGTTTCAGCCCATGACCGGCATCACCGCCGAGAAGCACGACAGCTTCGTCACCCCGTCCGAAGGGGGCAGCGCGATCGCGGAGTTCGGCGGCAAGGAACTTTGCAAAGGCGAACCCGACGCGAGCTCATTCCCCTCGGGCGGCCTACGCGCCACTTTCGAAGCACGCGGCTACACCGCATGGGATCCGTCCTCGCCCGCTTACGTGATGGACAACCCCAACGGTTCCACGCTCACCATCCCCACCGCCTTCCTCTCCTGGACGGGCGAAGCACTCGACAAAAAGACGCCGCTCCTGCGATCAATGGAAGCCCTCTCCGTGCAGGCGCTTCGTCTGCTCCGCGTCTTCGGTAACATGGAAGCCCTCAAGGTCTTCACCACCGTCGGGCCCGAGCAGGAATACTTCCTCATCGACAGCAACTTCTTTTTCGCCAGGCCCGACCTCATCAACTGCGGCCGAACGCTTTTCGGCGCCAGGCCGCCCAAGGGTCAGGAGCTCGAAGATCAATACTTCGGCTCGATTCCTGAGCGTGTGCTCTCGTACATGGGCGCCGTCGAAGCGGAGCTGTTCAAGCTGGGCGTGCCGGTCAAGACACGTCACAACGAAGTCGCGCCCGGGCAGTACGAACTCGCACCGACGTTCGAACAGAGCAACCTCGCGACCGATCACCAGAACCTCACGCTGGAAGTACTGCGCAAGACCGCGCCGGAATACGGTCTGGCTTGTCTGATCCATGAAAAACCCTTCGCGGGCATCAACGGCAGCGGCAAGCACAACAACTGGTCGATGTCGACCGACTCGGGCGAAAACCTGCTCAACCCGGGCGATACGCCGCACGACAACATGCAGTTCCTTGTTTTCTGCACGGCCGTCATTCGCGCCGTCGACAAGTACGCCGAAGTTCTGCGTCTCACCGTCGCCAGCGCCAACAATGATCACCGCCTGGGCGCCAACGAAGCCCCACCCGCCATCATAAGTATCTTCCTGGGCGATATGCTTTTCGACATCTTTGCCGCGATCGAAAAATCGGGCGAAGCCAAGACCAGCAAAGCGGGCGGCCTGTTCGAGACGGGCGTCTCGATTCTCCCCAAGCTGCCCAAAGACGCGGGCGACCGCAACCGCACGAGCCCCTTCGCATTCACCGGCAACAAGTTCGAGTTCCGCGCCGTCGGCAGCTCGTTCAACATCGCCGCGCCCAACACCGTTCTCAACACGATCGTTGCAGAGTCGCTCGACTACATCGCCGGCGAACTTGAGGCCGCGGTGAAGAAGGGTAAGAGCCTCAAGGACGCCGTGCAGACGCTGCTTCCCAAGATCATCAAGGATCACAAGCGAGTTCTTTTCAACGGCGACAACTATTCCGAAGCGTGGCACAAGGAAGCCGCGAAGCGCGGCCTGGCGAACCACAAGGGCACCGTCGACGTCCTCCCCGTTGCCGTGCGTAAAGACACCGTCGATGTCTTCAGCAAGTACAAGGTCTACAGCGACGTCGAACTGAACTCGCGCTTCAATATCCTTTCAGAAGGATATGTGAAGACGATCAGCATCGAAGCGAAGATGTCGGTCTATCTCGCAAGAACGATGATCCTTCCCGCCGCCATGCGTTTTCAGAAAGAAGTCGCCGAGTCACTCTCAGCAGCCAAGGCCGCGGGCGTAAAGGGCGGCGGCAGCGAGACGCTCAAGCAGCTTGCCGGCTTGATCAACAGCTTCACCGACGCGATCGCAAAGCTTGAAAAGGCCAACGATCATCACGCCGACGGAACGCCTTACGATCACGCCAAGTATGCCGCGGCGAAGATCATTCCTGCGATGAACGCGCTGCGTGAAATCGGCGATGAGCTTGAATCGATCGTCGCCGACGATCTCTGGCCGCTGCCCACCTACCGCGAAATGCTCTTCATTCGGTAATTGACATAACCTCGGTTCCACAATTTTTCCAATACGCTGCCCCGGCTATGCTGGGGCAGCGTCGTTTCTAAATCGTCCTTTTCATGCCCCGAATCCCCGCCCCATCCTCCCGCGACTTTCGAATGCTGCTGGTCCCCTTCGCGGCTGGACTGCTGTTCTTCGGATTTCGCGCGCTGCTGTGCGTCGCCGTCGTGATGCTTTTGATCGAATGGTTCGAACACCTCAGGCGAAAGGTCAGGATCGGATTAACGCCGGGCTTGGCGACTTTCGACAACGACGCTGAACCGCGACGCGTTCGCGTCGACCATGAGCCGCGACGCGTTCGCGTCGACCATGAGCCGCGACGCGTTCGCGTCGACCATGAGCCGCGACGCGTTCGCGTCGACGCCGCACTGCTCGCGCTGCTCATGCCGCCCGGATTGGCCGCGTGGAGTGGTCCGGGCGGAACTCTGGTTTGGCCCGTTCTCGTCTGCGCCGCGAGCTGCTTTGTCCTGCTCCGAGTGGCAACCGCCCGCCTTGCGATTCCGGGCGTGGTTCAAGTCACAGTGACCCTCGTCATTCTCCACACGCTGTTCGCGCCATTAATGTTGCCCGATCGCATCCTCGCGTCTTCATCGCTGGGCCTCGGCGACGTCGTCCATTCCAGCAAGACGCAAGCAAGTAGCTCGTCCGAATTTCCAATTGCAGTACCCGAGTACTTTCGCGCAAACCACCCCGCCGAATTCAGTGCCATCCAAACTTCGCCCGTCACACACCAACTCCAACTTCTCCCCACCGGCGCGAGTGACCAGGACGCCCGGACGTTTCTCGCATTTTCACTTCCGGGCCTCTCATCGCTTATCACCGGCGCTTCTCCAAACTTCCTCGGTACAGCGAGTGCCAGCGCGATCATCGGCGCAACTTTTCTCGGGCTCTCCTACCTCCGGCGTATCGACCCGATCACTTGCATCGTCGGACTGATTCTCCTTTACGCCGCCGCGACATTTACAGAGTTTCTTCTGCGACCCGCAGTCGATTGGCCCGCCCGCCTGACTGTGGTTCACTATCAACTGCTCAGCGGCACGGCCCTGTTTGTCATGACACTGCTCGTATCACGCGATCAGCAACTTGTCGTCTGGCAGCACAGACTCGCCGTTTTCGCCGCGGCCATTGCAATGCCGATCGTCGCGCACCTTACGAACTGGGCCGTCGCACCGCTGATCGTCGTTGCGATCTCAATGGCGGCGGTTCGCCCGCGCAGTACGTAGCTCTTGCTCTATTTCGTCCAATCTTTCGAGCCATCCCTCAACTGCAGAACTGGTCTTGTCCGACCACTAATTTACAGCAGCTTCTCCGCGATCTGCACCGCGTTCGTCGCCGCGCCTTTGCGAATTTGATCGCCAGCAACAAACAGCTCAACACCCCGCCCGTCGTCGCGCGACATGTCATGCCTGATTCGCCCCACCAGCACATTATCCTGCCCGCTTGCTTCCAGAGGCATCGGGAAGTGATTGCCCGTGCGATCATCCACAACCTTCACGCCCGGCGCTCTCGACAAAATATTCCGCACTTCTTCAAGCGAGATCGGCTGCGAAAATTCGAGGTTGATGCTTTCACAGTGTGCCCTTGGAATCGGCACGCGGATGCACGTCGCAGCGATCATCATCTTCTGGTCGCCGAAGATTTTTCGCGTCTCGTTTCGCATTTTCAACTCTTCTTCGTTGTAGCCGTTCTCCGAGATCGGCGTGTTGTGCGAGAACAGATTGTCAACGATCTGGTGCGGGAACTTTTCCTTGATGACCGGCTCTCCACGCGCCAGCGACTGCTGCTGACTTTCAAGCTCGTACAACCCCCATGCGCCCGCGCCGCTGACGGCCTGATAGGTGCTGACGATAATTCGCTTTACGCGATTGAACTGATGCAGCGGCCAGACCGGCACGTTCATGATGATCGTGCTGCAGTTCGGATTCGCGATCACGCCGTTGTGCTTTTGAATGTCCTTGTAATTCACTTCCGGAACGACCAGCGGCACGCCGTCCTTCATGCGAAACGCACTGCTGTTATCAACCACGATCGCACCAGCCTTGACGGCGATCGGGGCGAACTCCTTCGAGATGCCCCCGCCCGCGCTGAAGAGCGCGATGTCCACGCCGACAAAGCTATTGGCGGTAAGTTCTTCGACCTTAATCGTCTCGCCTTCGTATTCGTAGGTCTTGCCCGCGCTGCGAGCGCTTGCGAGAAGGCGCAACGATTTCAGCGGAAATTTCCGCTCCGCCAGGACTCGTAAAAACTCTTGGCCGACCGCCCCTGTTACGCCGACGATCGCGACGCGGGAACCGTTCACCTGGGGGACGCTTGCCTGCGAAGTTGTCTCACTGTTCGATGCTGACATAAGACCCTGAATCTAGCACGACAGACCCATCTCAATCTATTTCTTCGACTTCGATTTCGATGCATTTCCCGATGAGCCCGATTTGCTTTGTGTCGGCTTGGGTTGGGTCTGGGTCTCAGGTTTGGTCTCAGCTTTAGCTTCAGTCTTCGACTCGGACTTGGCATCGCCCTTCGTATTATCCTTGGCTTCGGCTTTTGTCTCTGTTTTAGAATCGGTTTTCGCATCCGCCGGCTTCGTGTCGCTGGCCGAACTCTCTGCCGGTTTCTCTGCAGGCTTGTCGGCGTCGGCGTTCTTCTTGTACGCGTCGCTTCGATAGTCTGTCTCGTAAAAGCCGCCGCCCTTGAAGATGATGCCTCCGCCCATACTGATCTTGCGAATGACTTTTCGCTTCTTGCACTCGGGGCAAAGCTTAATCGGCTCGGCACTCATCGAGTGAAATTTTTCAAACTCATGGCCGCAGGCGGAGCATTGATATTCGTAGGTGGGCATGATGAACCTTGATTATGTCGCGGCAGATACGCCGACCTGTGCGGGCCTGATGATTCGGCCCTTGATCGAATAACCCTTTTGCAGCACGAGCGTGATCTTTCCCTCGGGCAGTTCACTTTGCTGCTGCATCAGGGCCTGATGGATGTTGGGATCAAAATCGTCGCCGATTTTCGGGTCGATCGGCTCGACATGCTGCTTCAGGAACACGCCCAGAAACTGATCGTGAACGAGTTGCATGCCCTTCAGCAGATCGGCCGTCTGAACTTTCGCGGGGTCTTGCGCGAGTGCACGCTCGAAATT
>JBBQKP010000055.1:0-18281 GCA_038326995.1 Tepidisphaerales bacterium | reverse complement strand
GGGGGGGTGTTCGTCGCACTTCATTCTCGGTGCGCTCGACGTCGCCGACCCACTCGCCTTGAGCGCGGCGATGCGCAACCTGCACGAGCAGATCCGCGCCGACCCGCTCTACCAGGGCGTGGAGTCGATGCGGCCGGAGCGGGGCAAGACGCACCGCCTGCTGCACGCCAAGGACGACCTGCCGGAGATACGCGACCGCGTGTTCCGCTTCCTGATGACTCAGGACGTGCGGTTCTACGCGGTGGTCCGCGACAAGCTGGGGCTGGCCGCCCATGTCCGAAACATGAACGAGCGCAGCGGGACGTACCACTACACCGGCAACGCCCTGTACGACGAGATGGTGAAGCGCCTGTTCAAAGACCGGCTTCACAAGCAGGACGCGTACCGCGTGGTTTTTGCGACGCGCGGGAGGAAGGATCGAACCAAGGCGCTGGCGCAGGCACTGCAGGACGCGCGGGCGAACTTCCAGAAAAAGTGGGGCATCGCATCGACTGCGCCGATCGAAGTCGCGGCCCTGCACGCCCATGAGGACTACGGCCTTCAGGCGGCAGATCATTTTTTGTGGGCGCTGATGCGGTGCTACGCGAAGGGAGAGGATCGTTTCATCCGCGCGCTCTGGCCACAGGTGGCGCTGGTACACGACGCGGACGATCGCCGAAAGGCCCACTTCGGTTGCTATTACAACGCGAAGAACCCGCTGACGGCGGCGTCGATAAAAAAAGAGCCAGGGATATAGGATCGACCGTAGGGTCGATCACACGGCACGGGGCCGAGTTTCATCCGCTGGCTTGGTTATGATATCGGCACTACGCGTAAATGTCATGCGTTTTTCGCAAAGGCGAAATCAGACGGTCGAGAGCGTGGTTCGGCAGATCGACCAGCTCGTCTACCAACTCTACGGGCTGACGGATGAGGAGATTAGAATCGTGGAGGCTTCAACAGGCGCACCCGAGGGAAAGGCGACAAAGTAGTACGCAGCACAGGCGGTGAGTCTTTCACACACGATGTCCGACCCGCGGCACGCTGGTCGCGCGGCGCGGCAAGCGTTTGTAGTAACGCGACAAGCTATCGGAGTAACGCGACACGCTATCGGAGTAACGAAAAGAGTCGGCCTTGTTGCCAAAACTTCAGCCGAATGCGGGTTGTTCGTGAAACGCGAACTCCGGCCCGGCCGGCAGGCCATTCGTGTGGGAGATCGATTGTCATGTGTCCTATCGGACGGGCCAGAGATTTGAGGCACCGGTCGCTGAGCAGACGGCTGAATCATTACAGGACGCCTCGCTTTTTCGGCGTGATCGGTGCGATCGCTTCAGTCGGCAGGACAGTCGGCCGAATCTATAGGCACTATGATGAATTTTCCCAGCGTCCAGCGGGCAGCACCGATGTCCAATGTCGAGAGACAGCGTCGATTCCGTGCGGCGAATCCGGGCTACAACAACAAGTATCGTTCTTGTCGTTTTACCGATGCGGAGCTCGCGGCGGAGAAGGCGCGTTACCCCGGGATCTATGGGCAAAGCGATCCGGCGCGGGGCAGCGAAGTGGCGCAGGGCAGCGAAGTGGCGCAGGGCAGCGACCCGGCGCGGGGCAGCGAAGTGGCGCAGGGCAATGAGCCGGCGCAGGCCGCTGGGACGGGAAGACCGACTTGCTTCAAAGAGGTCGCGTTATCGGTGAATCGCGTAGGGTCCGCATGACGTTGCGGACCGTTGGGGCGTTAGCGCTGACCTTACATGTCTCTCGCACACGCAAACAAGTTTGCGGCGAAACGGGGAGTAGTACGTGGACTCGGTTTGTGAAGAGCCCAAGAATACGTTCATGCGCTTCGGGTTCGTGCGTGCAAGGCGATGCGCTGATGGGATGGACGTTCGGGTGCGTCTCATGCCGAAGGTGACGGATGTTTCCAAGTGCGTCACGACCGTAAGGGAGTGTTGTGGCGTGATGGAAAATTCAACCGCTCCCTCACGGTCGCGGCTCGTAGGTTCGCGATCTTAAGCGATCGCAAATTGAGCCGGGTCTTACGCCTTCACGATCCAGCGGATGACCTCGCCGACGCCCGCGGGTTTGGAGTGCATGAGCATGCCGACGCGGAAGACGCGGCCGGCGATCCAGACGACGCCGAGCGTGGCGATGAGGCAGATCGCGACGATCATGACGAGTTCCCAGACGGCGACGCCGGGCGGGATGGACATTCGCATGATGGAGATCATGGGGCTGGTGAGGGGGAAATAGCTGAGCGAGCGGGCGAGTGTGCCCGAGGGATATTGCACGACCTGCATGAACACGAAAGCGGGCGTGGCGATGAAGAGCATGATGGGCGTGATGACGGCCTGCACTTCTTTGACGTTGGTGACGGCCGCGCCCGCGACGATGAAGAGGCTGCCGTACATGAAGGTGGCGACGACGGTGAAGACGAGGAACCAGGCGATCAGGCCCAGGTCGATGAACTCGAGCATGCCCAGTTGGTAGACGCCCGCGGCGGTGCCGGCCATGTAGATGCCGGCCAGGGTCAGGGCCGTGCCGACGCCGCCGATGAGCTTGCCGAGCATGAGCGCGAACGGCGTGACGCCGCTGAGCAAGACCTCGGCAATGCGGAGCTGCTTCTCTTCGATGATGTTCATCGCCAAGGGGCTCGCGCCGGTGATGACGGTGACGAACATCAGAAGGAGCAGGGCGATGGGGACGGCGATGTTGCGAATGGCGCCGGCGTTACGGGCCTCGAACGCCACCTTGCCGTCGGTGGTTATTTCTGCAAGACCGCGATCGACCACGCTGGGCGGGGTGAGCTTGGTGAGGATCATCGGGTCGACCTTGAGCGTGGTGATGCGGATGAGGGTGGCGTTTCGAGCGACCACGCCGCGAAGGAAGTTCTTATAGTCGGTGAAGGTGGGTCGGTTGGTGGTGTAGCCTATGAGGGAATCTTCCTGGAACATCTCGCCGCGCTCGAGGAATTGAAGCTGCCGCATCATGGAGGCGTTTTGGAGTTCTGACTGCTGCTGGGCACGGTCGAAGCGGATTTTGGGTTCGAGTGCGTCGGGCCCGATTTCCATGTAGGCGAGCAGTTCTTTTTTGCGAACGCGATCGGAGAGCTCAAGACGAAGGGCGTCGAGAGCGGCGGGATCGGAAGGGGGCGTGATGGTTTCCAAAGCGAAGATCGGCTTGTTCTGTTTGCCGGTGGCCGTGTCGGTGGTGTCGTTGGCGTTTCGCTCATCGACGGCGGACTTGATGCCGGGCGCGAGCTTCTGATCGGGCGTGCGGTCGATGAGGGCGACGGTGTAGGTGGAGGTGTCGGCGATGCGGTCGCTGAGTCGCTGCACGACGAACCCGGCGAGCATGAGTACGGGCATGAGGATCACGCCGATGAGGAACGATTTGGTCTTGACCGCAGCGAGGTATTCACGCCGGGCGATGAGGAATATTTTCTTCATGTCGAGGTCTTCAGGTGAGTCGGGAAGTGAGTCGTCAGGTGAGTCGGGAAATTATTCGGAGGTGTGATGATATGCAGTTCAAAAACGGTCTCTATTCCGCGGGTCTTCATTCCCCATACTCATCCCATGGTCGCCATCGCGGCGCTGTCGGGAGCGGCGATTCGGACGAAGATGTCCTGCAGGCTCGGGCTGGCGAGTTGGAACAGTTCGATCTTGCCTCGCTTGGCGAGTTCAAGAAGCACTGCCTGCGAGTCGGTGCCTTTGCCGAGCTTGAGTTCGAAATAGCTGCCCATGTCCGAGACCGCAACGTCGCTGCCCAGATCATAGGGACTTTGTTCATAGGGAGTTTTTCCATCAGACATTCGCACATGAACAACGTCTTGCCCGTAGGTCTGGCGGATCTGCGCCATCGTGCCGTCGAGGACTTTTTTCCCTTTGTGGATCATGAAGACGTAGTCGCACATTTCCTCTGCCACGCGCATGTCGTGCGTGCTGAAGATGATCGTCGTGCCACTGGCGCGGAGTTCGGAAATGAGTTCACGAAGCACGACGGCGTTGAGCGGATCGAGCCCGCTGAACGGCTCATCCAGCAGCACGAGCGTGGGCTTGGAGATGATCGTGGCGATGAACTGCAGCTTCTGACTCATGCCCTTGGAGAGCTGCTGTACGCGTTTGTGTGCGTGCTCGAGCAGGCCGACTTTGTCGAGGGCGGCGTTGAGTTCTGCTTCGGTGGGGTTGCAGTTTTTGAGCTGCGCGTAAAAGAGGAGAATGTCGCGGACCTTCATCTGATTGTAGAGCCCGCGCTCTTCCGGGAGATACGCCACCTTGTCATTGGCCGGCCCTGCGATGGCTTCGCCCAGCACGTTCACCAGGCCTTTGTCGGGGATGTAAATCCGCATGATCATGCGGAGCGAGGTGGTTTTGCCGGATCCGTTTGGGCCGATGAAACCGTAGATGCTGCCTTGGGGCACGACCAGAGACAGATCATCGACGGCCGTCTGCGGCCCGAAGGTTTTCGTCACGTTCCTGAGTTCAACTGCGTTGGTAGCCATCGCGTGCGAACTCTACCGCAATCACGCGTTTTGGGCGAGGCAGTAACCGAGTTCGCGCCGATTGAGAGCGGTCAATCAATCTCCCTTTGAAGTTTGGTGGCCTTTTTGACTTGGTGCGATGAACTGATGATTGTGTCTCGGACACTGCGAGGCCATTTTTGACGGTAAGGTGATCGTGCCCGAATCGCGGTGGATCTGCCGATTAATCAGCCGTTTGATGTGACGATCGATCGCGTGCCGAAAGCTCAAATCACAGGGGCGGCGTTCATCAAAGCTGCAAAGCAGTGAAACATTTCGAGGCAAGATTGGGTGATAATCGAGACGTTGACGAATAAGGCCCGTGATGTCCTATTCGAGAGCGACGGACTACTTTGATCCGAAAGACTCGATGCGATCTTGATAGACGCAGACCAATTTGTGTGTGATCAATGATGCCTCCACGGCCGGCCAGACCCGCGAGAGCAGTCGGTGGTACTCATTCAATCGCATGTTTCCGAATCGCAGATGCACCACCCACGGTGGCGGCTCATTGATCATCATGCGGTGCGAGAAATCAGCATCCTTCGAGACGATGACGAGTTCATTGGCTTTGGCGTGCATCCAGAGCGTTTCGTCCGTCACGCTTACACCCAGCACGGCCGAGTGAGTAACGGAGAGTGAGGGCGTAAACGTCAGGTTCTCTGGGAGATTTTCATCGATTAGGAATCCCTTCATGCGACTGCCTGCCCGGTCACCTGCCCGGTCACCTGCCCGGTCACCTGCCCGGTCACCTGCCCGGTCACCTGCCCGGTCACCTGCCCGGTCACCTGCCCGGTCATCTGAACCGTGAAATGGTGTTTGAGCAGTCTGGCAGAGTAGGTCAGGCAAGCGAGTACATCATCTCGCTCGAGCGACGGGTAATAGGTAAGGATGTCGTCGATACTGTCGCCGGCCGAGAGGAATTCGAGCACGGTCTGTGCGGTGATGCGTGTGCCTTCGATGGTCGGCAGGCCGTTGCAGATATTCGGATCGATGACGATGCTTCGCATAAAGTTATCATAACCTTTTCAATTCGCGGATCGCAACAGGGATCTTTTTGCCGCGACTCGTCGCCACTTGAAAGTTAAGGCCATTCGAAAGGCTCGGGCGTTTTCCGCGTCGACCCCACTACGTCGCCGTGCCGCGGACGTTGAAGTTGAAGGAGCCTTCGTCGGAGTCGTTGGTCGTGAAGCTTAGCGTGCGGATGAATATCCCGGCCGATTTTGAGCTGAACCGGATGCTGAACGTGGCGGACGTGTTGCCGACAATGGAGGTGGGGAAACTCAGGTTCTATAGCAACAGCGCTCTAGAGCCGGCGTTGCGGATCGTGAAGCTTCGCGCGATGGATGAGGTTCGTGCAATGACGAAAGTCGAGGAGTGATTTTTTTCAAAGAGATAACTTTAGTGACGAGCCGCAGCGGTGTGTGCAAACCAAACGATTACAATCCAATATGAAACCCCGGCCCGTGAGGTGCCAAACGAAACGCGAAAATCTTTCGACCGCCCGATCAAGACGTTAGGTTTCCATCGCGATTCGACGACGACCGATCAAGCCCAACTCAACTGATCCATGCCAGCACGACGAAGCTCAAGATTCCCAGGACGGCCGACGGGATCGCGAGTTTGCGGAACGGCTTCGCCGCCATCGCAAGCACGCCGCCCGTGAGGAACAGGAGGACGAGTCCGACCATCCAGACGGCCGCGAACCACTTGAACGCCGGCGCGCCTTTGGCCTTATGCAGTTGAACGAAGAACCGATGGGCGTCGGTGTCTTTGATCTTGAGCATTGCGATGTTGGGCTGGCTGGTGGACGCGAGTTCGACGTCGCGCCGCGAGCCGGACCATTCGAGCTGGAAGGACGATCCGATTTTGCGAACGCCCGCACTGCCGGTGGGGAGCGCGATGTTTCGGGCGCCGAGTTCCTGCTGGGCGATCGTGACCAGCCCCGCGAGATCGGCGGGCAGCGGCTTGTCGAGCGTGAGCGTGTGCTCGACGACGTCGTAACCGCCCTTGACGTCCAGGCCGTACAGCCCGCCTGTGATGGCGTACATGATGCCCATCGGCAGGAAGAACGCGGCGAGGATCGTGTGCAGCGAAGTAAGAGATTTTCGTAGAGACATATCGTTTCCGGTGAAAGGCCAATTTCGAGGCAAGTTAAGTTACCGCGGGTTGCCCTATGAACCATCGCCTGGATGTCTGTAAATAATTCCGAAACCGGGCGTAACGTCGTCGGCCTCTTTTGGATAATGTTCCCGCACGACGCCCGCACGACGCCCGCACGACGCCCGGCGTCGCGCGGACACTTCGATGGCGCATCGCCATCGCGCGCGAATCGCGATTCGAATGCCTCGACTTCACAGCATAGTCATCGCCCACCAGTGGCATTGCCAAGACGGATGGTGTAGTTTGCTGTTGGACGCATTTCGGCAGAACGCGGACAATCGTGTGAATCCGCCCGCCGAAACCAAGTTCGATCTCAAAGGAAAACCACAATGCCCCTGATGACAACCAAAGCGATGTTTGATCTCGCATACGACGGCGGATTCGCTGTCGGCGCGTTCAACGTGAACAACATGGAACTCGCACAGTCGATTCTCGACGCCTGCGCGAAGGAGAAAAGCCCGCTCATTCTTCAGATCAGCAAGGGCGCGCGAAAGTATGCCAACATCCGCTATCTAAAGGCGATCATCGACGCGGGAGTGGCGGAATATCCGGATTTGCCGATCTCAGTTCACTGTGACCACGGCGACACGCTCGAACTCATCCAGAGCTGTATCAACGACGGCTACACGAGTGTGATGATCGACGGCAGTCACCACGAATTCGAGCACAACGTCACGCTGACCGCCGACGCGGTAAAGCTGGCGCATGACGCGGGCGTGGTCGTCGAAGCGGAGCTGGGAATGCTCGGCGGGATTGAAGAGGACGTTGTCGGCATGGACGCCCATGAGTACGAAAAGAACGTCGAGAAATTCCTGACCGATCCCGTCGCCGCCAAGGAATTCTGGGCGCGAACCAAGTGCGATTCGCTCGCAGTCGCGATCGGCACGAGCCATGGCGCATTCAAGTTCAAACATGAAGCCAAGCTCGCATTCGACCGCATTGAAGAAATCATGAAGACGTGTCCGGGCCTGCCCTTGGTGATGCACGGCAGCAGCAGCGTGCCCCAGGAATTCATCGACCTGGTCAACAAGTACGGCGGCGCGATGCCCAACGCCAAGGGCGTGCCCGAAGACCAGATCCACATGGCTGTTAGCAAGTACGGCGTGTGCAAGGTCAACATCGATACCGACCTTCGACTGGCGATGACCGCCAAGATTCGCGAAGTCTTCGCGACCAAGCCCGCCGAGTTCGACCCGCGTAATTATCTCGGGCCCGCGCGTGAAGCGATCACCAAGATGGTGCAGCGAAAACTTCATATGCTCAACAGTGCCGGCAAGGCCGACGTGATCAACAAGCAGTGGGAAAAACTCGGCAAGCCGATGCCTAAGCATTACAACAAGAAGTAAAGCGGTTCGCGCAACTTCATCACAGACCCTAACGTTCAGCCGGGCCACTCGCGACTCGGTTTCGTTTATGAGCGATCTGAATCTGCGAGATCAACAGGCCTCGTCAAGTCTATTTCTGTTTTATCGGCTGCGTGATCACACCCCACCAGCCCAGGCCCTTATAGGTCTCGTAGCCCGGCGTGAGGGCGTAGCCCACGACAGTATCGCGGGTGACAAAAAAGCCGGTCGTTTTATCGGGGGTTTTGTCCGTTGATTCACGTTTGAGATCGAACCGCTCGGTCAGGATGCCGCGTCGATCGCTCGAGGCGATGACGGTGCCGTGCGAATCCAAGATCATGCATCGCGACGACTTTCGATCCTCATCCGCCAGCCGAACCCGATCGACCACCACCTGCGCCTGCGACTGCCAGTCGAAGTGGATGCCGATCACGCCGATCACGCGTCCGGTGTTCATGCCTCCTTCGCGAATCGCCGCGGCATAGGTCGCGACGGTCTTGTTCGCGAGCTGCGGGCAAATCGCGATGTCATCGACTACGAACTGCGAGCCGTCGCGCGTGGAAAGGGCGTTTATGAACCACTGCGATTGACGGACGTTCGCGCCGACGGCGGCCGGGAACTGACCGGGCCGACCGGTGGCGACGACCTTGCCTGAAGCGTCGGCGATCCAGATGTCGGCGTAGACGGTGTAGGCATCCAGAATGACGCCCAGCCGTTCGGTCGCGAATGAAGCGGTTTTCGGGCTCGGCTGCGTCACCGCGGACACGACCGCCGCGTCCGTCGCCCACCATCGCACGTCGCAAGAGCGTTCGTACAGGTTGCGGTCGATGATTTCGATCATGTTGAAAGAAAGGTCCGCCAGACGCTCGCCGCGGGCGTTCACGACCAGACTCGAACTGATTTCATCGAGCGTTGTTAATTGTGCAGTAAGGCTATCGGTGAGCGTGTCGGCGATCACGCGAATACGGTCCGATATCGTGCCGACTTCTTTTGCGACGATCGCAAAGCCTCTGCCCATTTCGCCCGCACGCGCCGCCTCGATCTGCGCATTGAGTGCGAGAATCTTCGTCAGCCCCGTGACGCGCTGAATATCGGTGAGCCCGCGGCGAGTGATGCCCGAGACGTTCCCTGTGATTTCTACAAGTTTGTGCTGCATGTCAATTGTTATTTCGGAGAATGATTAGTGAAGCCTGCTTAGACACGGGAGGTCGTGCCCAATACGCGTATCGAGCCGTCAGACAGATCGCTTGAGAGAACGCGCGGCAATTTCAGAATAAATCCGAAAAAATCGGCCATGTTTTCAAAAATTTGGGTAATCGTTGAACAGAGGCACCGCAAGATTTGGCCGTACGAAGTGATCTAAGAATCGCGACGTTGGATTGTGGAGTTCCCCAAAGTTGCTGGGCATCTCTCAAGGCGAGTAGTCCAGCACATTGGAAGGCCGACGCGATCAACGAGCGATTGCAAAGTCCAAGCAAGCCGATGTTGAAGGATGACAACAAGAAGTAGAGCGGTTTATGGCACATTTCCACCTCATGACAAGTCCATGTTGTCGTCCACTGTGCGAAGGACGTGAAGGATCAAACTTGCTTCGTCACGAAACGGGAGCTTTAAACTGCTCATAAGATTGGCGCAACAAAGCGTCGTTTAGCAATGGCAAGTCCGTCCGGCGTTCGGTATCACCGGCCATGCCCAATGCAGTCCGCGCGTCGGTCGATCTTAACCTGTAGGAAGTCTAAGAACTGCTGGCGATCGTTGTGTCGAGCCTGCTCGTTTGCTGCTTCGCTGCTGACAATTTGTATGACGCACTCTCCGACTGCTTTAGAAAAAGCCCCGCCGTCGCGGGTGCGACGGCGGGGCTTGATAGTGGAGGCGGGGGGAATCGAACCCCCGTCCCGAGACGACCCGAATAACCGCTTCTACATGCGTAGTCGATTGTTTGTCGTCATCCCTCTCGGCGGCAATCGACAGCCTTCGAGAGGGAGCAGTCTGTTATTTCTTATCCGGCGACGACAGCCTGCGTCGCAAGACCAGCCTCTTTTTACGTTCAACGCGGCCGAGGCTTCTGCGCTGACACGAGCAGCCTAATTTAGGCAGCCATACGAACCGGAGCGTTGTAGCCAACGCGACCGGCAACCGAAGCGTTTTCGCTTGCAGTTATGTTTTGCTCACCTTGTTAACCGGGCCTAGTGAGCATCCCGGGCATGCGACGATCACTGTAGCCATCCGGTCGAAGCCGGTCGCCCCCAGTGACACAGCACAAGAATTGTCAACAGTGAACTACCACCATCGACCTACCCTGTGCTGACTCTTACGAATCACACCAATACTGTAGCACCTCTTGTAAACGAGTGCGACGGCTCGGAAAGAAAATCGGCCGGATCGAGGGTTCGAGCCGGCCGAGGTAATATTGACGGCGCGGATAACTCAGAGCATTTGAATCCGCATTCAGAGCGTTAATTCGCGCCCGGGGTCAGGCTCTTGATGGCGTCTGATCCTTTGGTCTTGGCGAGCTCGACGAGATCGGCGACTTTCTTCTGCCAATCTGCGGGAAGCTTGTCCTTGAGTGCGGTGAGCTTTTCGAGCATGGGCTTGGCTTCGTCGAGCCTGCCATTTTCGATCGCGGCTTTCGCCTTGTTGTAGAGCTCCTCGGCCTGGCGGACAATCGCGTCACTGGCGGTGCCAGCGGCGTCCTTGACGTTATCTCCGGCGGTAGATGTCGCATCTTTAACGTCATCGGCGACCTTCTCGCCGGTGACAGATACGGTCTCGGTCGCGCTGGCCGCTTTGTCGCTGACCTTGCCCGCGACATCCCTGGCGGCGTCGGTGGCGCCCTTCATCGGCCCGGTGCCGACCGACGGTGCGGGCGTCTTCTCTTCTTCGCAACCGGTGATAACCGACAGGCCCAGAACAGTGACGGCGACGGCCGTGGTGAACTTCATAGTGAACTTAGTCATGATGTAATCCTTCTCGCCCAAAAGCATGGGCAGGGTTTGGTTCCCGATCGCTCGGCCCTGGATGCGAACTCCCGTATCCTGCCTTGCGTTCTCGCGATTGTACCACGTTTGCGGATTAATCGAACAAACCCGCCTGGGCGGCTTTGATATTCCGTTTGGACAAGGATTTACCCCGATGAGCTATTGCCGGGGAACTTCTCGGCTCGTCGGCAGATTCACTCACAGATTCACTCACAGATTCAATCCCCGATTCAATCCCCGATTCAATTAGCCGCGGGCCCTCATTTCGCACGTTGCCGACTTCGACCCCGACGGGCGAAGCGATCAGGACGTCTTCGCTCGCGGGCACGAGCATGCCTTGAAGCGTGTCGGTCGAGGTTTCTTCAAGCCAGTCGCGCCAGGATTGTTCGGGCAGGATGACGGGCATTCGGTCGTGCATCTGCGACATCATTGAGTTGGCGGGTGTGGTAAGTACGGTGCATGTTTTAAGAATCTGGCCGCCGATGGTGGCGCGGTCCCAAAGCCCTGCGAACATCAACGGGCGATCGGTCTGGCTGCGAATATAGTGTGGCGTTTTGCGGGCCCGGCCCGGAACGGTTTGCCACTCGTAAAATCCGTCGGCGGGGATGAGGCATCGCCTTGATTGAACCGCGTGTTTGAAGCTGGGTTTTTCGAGCACAGTTTCTGACCTCGCGTTGATCATCTTTGATCCAACGCGGGCATCCTTCGACCACGACGGGACCAGGCCCCAGCGCAATAGGGAAATAGTGAAGGTGCCGTCGTTGATGACAGCGGGGATGTCGGTCATGGGGCTGACGTTGTAGCGCGGGCCCGGGTCGAAGCCGGGGCGAATCCATGGGAAGAGATCGGTGAATCGGCCCAGGCGAAAGAGGATCATTCTGCCGCACATGGTGAGATGGTAGGTGAAGCGCGGGTGAAGCGTGTGGAAAAGTCGGTGTTGAAAAAGCAGAATGTAAGACCAGAACGAAAAAGCAACAGGCACCCGGATGAGGGTGCCTGTTGGGGAAAAAGAGCTATTGAAAAAAGGGGTGAGGAACCTACTTCTTGGGTGCGCCCAGGATCGCGTCTTTGGCGGCCTTGGAGATGCGGAACTTGAGGACCTTCTTCTTGGGGACGGTGATTTCCTTACCAGCGAGCGGGCCGAATCGCATGGTCATCTTGCGAGCGGCGCGTTCAGCCAGAACAAGCTTACCGATGCCGGGGAACACGAAGGTGTTCTTGGCCTGCTTGTAAGCGAGCTGAGCCTGCTGTTCGATGACAGCGAGGAC
Organism: Tepidisphaerales bacterium; assembly: GCA_038326995.1. Classification (GTDB taxonomy): domain Bacteria; phylum Planctomycetota; class Phycisphaerae; order Tepidisphaerales; family Tepidisphaeraceae; genus JBBQKP01. Next base: position 6,037 of record JBBQKP010000055.1, on the reverse strand, counting down.
TTGCTTCTTGGTGATGCCGACAGACTCGGCGATGCTAGAGGCGACTTCCGACTTGGTCATGGTTTTGGCCATGAGTGACTCCTTTGGAGATCCTTGGCAACAAGACCGACTCGCTCGGCCCGGCCGGGGAAAAGAAGCAGACCGGCAACCGTGCCGATCCGAAGCGGGGAGCGGACCAACCCGCGCGACGCCGCGCCCAGGTTATTCCGTCGAGCCTCTCCGCCTCTCGCGATCTCGCCCCGGCGTCACCTGTGATCAGGCATGCGTTGACAACATTGCGTCCGTACGCGTTGTTGCGACACCATGCCAAAACACCCGGGAAAGCCAGTACGAAACCGCGATGACCGCCCGAAACTATCGGCAAAATAGCAAATTTCAAGCTGTCGAGATCAAAAAACACTGATTTTATTGCGTCCGAAGTGTTTTTTTGCGCCTTTTAATCCATTTTTCAATAACATTTGCGTGTTCTTGCTGTAGAGGCACGCTTTTATGTGCGAAAAGAGCTACCAACTCGACGTGTCCTGCGAAGCATCACGCCGCCGACGACCAACACCCAGATCATCGTGCCGGGCTCGGGAATCGGCGAGCCGCCCGGCATCGTCGTGGGCATCGTCGTGGGCATCGTCGTGGGCATCGTCGTGGGCAAGATGGTCGGCACTGGTGTGGGCAATACCGTTGGAGTCAAAATCGGAAGCGTCGGCCCGGGTACCGGCAGCATGCGCGGTATTTCGGCTTTCCCATCCAGCGAATTCTGATCCGGATTCGAGAATGCGGTCGCGGTGGTGCTCAGTGTCGAATCAATCCAATCGTCGTCGACCAAAGCGTAGTAGGGAGATTCTCTGGCATTCATAAACGTCGGCGAGCCCGCCGATGTTTCGGCCGATGTTGCGCTCAATGTTTCGGCGGAGGCCATCAACTCTTGTCCTGCTTCCATTGCGTTTGCCGACGCGGCGCGGAACGTGATGTCGCGCGAATCGCTCGGCTCCCAGACGTTCTGCTTCGACACGAATGATGAAGGCGAAATCGCCGAGCCCGAAATGGACGACGGCGAAACATCGTGGATTCGAGCAACTCGGATCTCTCTGTACGAGTATGACCTCGTACCGGCCTGCACACTAAACTGAGAGGGCGGTCGAATCACGTAGCGCTCAGCCGCATAAGCTTCGAGCGAGAGGTTGTTAAGTGAGCGCGTGAACCCAACCTGCTCGGCCTGTGGAGGCGCTGCCTCCGGTTCGGTTTGAGACGCATCGGTGAGCTGAGTTGGCGGCGTGCTGATGCCTTGCAAGGCAGGCAAAAACAGGTCTGGCCTGATCAAGCGGTTGATAAACTGTCGAGTGAGATTGAACTGATCGAACAGTTGCGTGGCCGGTGCGACCAGCGGAGTTACGATCGGCCCGAGCCACTCAGCCCCACCGGTCGCGACGCCCGCGCCGGTGAGCGATGTACACGCCGCGACTGCCGCGATCGTACGCGGGGCCGCAATTCGTCTTAGCATCCGCGCGATCGGAAGAATGTGTAGCGTAAGGTCGGGCGAAATCGCCGCGGTTGTCGGATTGCTGAAACCAATTTGTGATGGAAGGACATCACTTGAAAGCAAATGAATTGTAGAAGTCGGCAACGACGTCACAGTGTGCCCTGTCCCCGCGAGAAGTGTCGAGCGGAGTGTCTCGTGAAAGTGCGCGGGGATGAACAGGCCCAACAGGCATAGATGTTGAATGCACGGATGAGACGCGAGGCGGGTCGCGAGCATTCGCCTTGCCCGCAGCAGTCGAACACCCAGCGTCTTGCTACGAACATTGAGCTGTTTGGAAATCTCGGGCAAAGAAAGCTGGCCGAAGTAGAAGAGCACCATCGGCGTGCGGTACTTGGCGGGCAGCTCTGCAAGGGCGTGCTGCAAAGTCGTTCGAAGCTCGACCTGTTCGAGTGCATCGACGGGCCGGGGCGAACTATCGCCAGGGTACGGACGAGCGATGGTTTTGTGTGAATCCGTCGCTTGCGTCTGCGCGAATGTGCTTACGAATGCCGGACCCTGAGCCTGATCGAGTTCTCGTTTTCGGCGTCGCTTGCGGGCGCGGTATTGGTCGAGCGCGACGCGTCGAGCGACACGCCGAAGCCAGGCCGGGAGGTTTTCGATGAGCCTTCCGCCTCGCACTTCAAGAGCGAGCGTAAGGAAGACGGCCTGTGCGGCATCCTCGGCGTCGGCGTGGTTTTTGATGACGCGAAAGCACGTGGCGATGACCGCGGGTCGATGAAGCCTTACGATCTCCTCGAAGGCCTTTTCACTGCCAGTTTGCGCGAAATCAGAAAGCAGACCCGCCGAGGCGAGCGAAGGTGGGGCGGCGGAGATGCTTCTTGCGACAATTGAAATGTTCGAATCCCGGAAAAGTGACCAGATATGTTAGGTCGTTTGTATAGTTGAAAACGACACAACTCAAGACGACACGCGATCGCCAGTGACTACAACAAATCGGCGGGTCCTGAGCCGCGTGTGGAATGCCGACGCTACTGTGTCGCACGCATGACGCGGTCGCGCACGGCGGCCCATTCCGGGGCGTCGGGCGGCAATTCGATGTAAATCTCGCTCGGATTGAGTTTGTCGAGATACCGCATCACGCTGTAAAGCTTGGCCGCGGCACGCTTTGGGTCCGACGAAAGCACGCCAAAGTGCAACAACTCGGGCACTCGCATCGACTCGGGCAGTGCTCCGATAACAATCGCGCACGAACGGAGCTTTGGGATGGGCGGCGTATTGCGAGTGAAGCGAAGGGCCGGGGCGCGCGGGGCGTAGTGCTGGGCGTGCTGTCCGGGCGAACTGGCCGCGACATTTGGAGAAAGCTCACCGACGAAGGCATCGATCGGGCCGATGACGGCTTCGATCTGCGCTCGTGAGATTGAACCAGGTCTGAGTAGTTTGGGCCGAAGCATTTTCGCAAGCGAACTCGTGAGGTCAATGACGGTGCTTTCGATGCCCACGTCGCACGCGCCGCCGTCGAGAACGGGAACAGCATCGCCGAATTCATCATGAACGTGCCGGGCGCACGTGGGCGAAATGTGGTTGCTTTTATTCGCGCTTGGCGCGGCCAATGGGAAATCGAGGCGATTCAGTAGTGCCTGAAAAGTCGGATGGCTCGGCACGCGCAGCGCAACAGTGCTCAGGCCGGCCGACACGATGTCGGGGATTGAATCGGTCTTGCGTACGACCATCGTCAACGGCCCGGGCCAGAACGCGTCGGCGAGCGCGTCCGCGAACTTCGGCCAATCTTGTGCGAAGGTTTTTGCGTGAGCGGCGTCCTTGCAGTGTACGATCAGCGGATTCGTGCTCGGGCGATTTTTCAGTGCGAAGATGCCCGCGACGGCGTCTGATCGCGTCGCGTCCGCCGCCAGGCCGTAGACCGTCTCGCTCGGCACGCCCACGATCCCGCCCTGGCAAAGCACCGCGAGTGCGTCATTGAGCGAAGTTGGAACGAACTTGGACATGTGCAATACGGTCAACGTCGAGATGCTATTCTGTTTCGAGAATACCATGCCGTTCTGGGTTCTACCGGACGGTCCGGAAATGCGAAACGGCGTGGTGCTTTATCACTTCAAAAAACTACGGTTAATTTAGATGATTGCTGGTTGTACTGGTGACTCACCAGTGCTCATAATGTCGACCTGTCGACTCGCGCTCAATCCCGTGAAGCCGCCAGCTTGGTGGCGCTTTGATGGACTCGCCTTGCACATCAAGCACCAGCAAGCTGGCGGCTACCCTTGGAAATCGATGATTTTCAGTGAGTCGCACGATTGATTTAAAGTGACCGTCGCTTGAGCTGTCGCGCACTCTTTTGCAGAGAAATGTCGACCCATCTGTCTCACCGAAAACATCAACCATTTCACTATTGAGACGTGACAGAGCTTAAACTGCGCAGTACGCAACTAAAATCGCGACGCCGCATTGTGCAGGACCTTAATCAAATCGTATGGTCTGAAAAGAAGCAAAGGAGAATTGCGATGGTCATGGACACGACGCATATGAGAGCCGCACAGCCCGTAGGAATCGTCGCCATCGGCAAGAACGAGGGAAAGCGACTAATCACCGCGCTGGCGTCGGCGATCGCGACGCGCTGTTTCGTCGTATACGTCGATTCGGGTTCGAGCGACGACTCAGTCAACGCGGCGAGCAAGATCGGCGCACGCGTGGTCGAACTCGACACGAAGAATCAGAAGTTCACCGCGGCGCGTGCTCGAAACGCCGGGCTCAAAGAGTTGATTTCAGAAAACCCGAGTGTGGAGTTTGTTCAGTTCATCGACGGCGATTGCGACCTTCGGCCGGGCTGGATCGAGAGGGCGATCGAAACTCTTCAGCAGGACAAAACTCTTGCTGTTGTTTGCGGCAGGCGACGCGAGAAATTTCCGAACGCCAGCGTCTACAACCGACTCTGCGACATCGAATGGGATACGCCCGTCGGCCCGGCCGATGCCTGCGGCGGCGACGCGATGTTCCGACGAACCATGCTCGAAGAGGTCGGCGGATATGACGCGTCACTGATCGCGGGCGAGGAACCCGAACTGTGCCGACGTCTTGCCGCCAAAGGTTTTGGAATACTTCGGATCGACGCGGAGATGACCCATCACGATGCGGACATCACCAGCTTTTCGCAGTGGTGGAAACGCAATGTCCGCGCGGGCCACGCGTTCGCGCAGGTCAGCCGAAAATGCATGACGGATCGCGGCGAATCGTTCTGGATTAAAAACGTTCGGAGCAATTACATCTGGGCATTTCCGCCGCTGTGGTTGTTCTGGCCCGTGCAGTGGTTGCGGATGTACATCAAGAAGCGCGACGCGGATTACGCGAGTCACCTGATCGTCTCGAAGGTGCCGCAGGCCATTGGTCAACTCAAGTACAACTGGAACCGCCTCGTCGGCAAAGAAAGCCGTTTGATCGAATACAAGGGCGATGTTGCGGGGTAAGGAATTTCCAAGTGCTTTTTAATTTCTCAAACTCAGAGTCGTTAATTCTTCGGTGTCACAAACGAGGCGACGGTTCGCAACGAAAAAAGACTCGCGACAATCCGCTTCAACCAGTGCTGCGACCAATGCAAAGAGCAGTGCTTTCCCAAGAGTAGCCGCCAGCTTGATAACGCTTTAAGAGATTCGACTTGCCTTCAAGCATCAGCAAGTTGGCGGCTTCTCGGGATTGAGCGTGTGTCTGCATAACGAAGCCGAGCGGGCTTGCCAAAGAAGCGACGAGTTCGCGCGTCAGCGCTCTTGCAAACACCGGGTCGATGGCGATTCTAGAAATCGCTCGTTCGTGCCGCTTTCGGCTTTCGTGTAAAAATACATTAAGGAGACTCTCTGCTTGGATCGCAGCGGCCCGCCGACATCTTCGCTCATGCCCGCCGATTCGATTTCAGTTGTTTCTGCTGACGCCCGGCGAGACCGGTACGTGCTGATCAGCCCGTGTCGCGATGAGGCCATGCACGCGCGCACGACGATCGAATCGGTTCTAGCCCAGACGGTTCGGCCCGCCCTTTGGGTGATCGTTGATGACGGCTCGACCGATGAATCTCCGAAAATACTTGCAGAATACGCGAGTCGATTTCCCTTCATTCGCATTGTGACTCGGCCCGATCGCGGTGATCGCCTTCTGGGCAGAGGTGTGATCGACACGTTCAATGACGGCTTGAAGACCGTCGACCTAAACGCGTTTGAGTATGTGTGCAAATTCGATCTCGATCTAGATCTACCCAGAGAGTATTTCCAGGGGCTTATGCATGCGATGGAAGGGGACGAGCGTCTAGGCTGTTGCAGTGGAAAACCTTATTTCAAGAACCATGCGAGCGGGCAATTGATCCCCGAGCCGTGCGGCGACGAGCATGCCGTGGGCATGTGTAAATTTTACCGCGTTGCGTGCTTTGTGCAGATGGGCGGGTTTGTGAATGAATTGATGTGGGACGGCATCGACACGCACCGCTCTAGAATTTTGGGATGGAAGGCGGCGTCGTTCAATTACCCGACGCTGCGGTTCGAGCACCTCAGGCCTATGGGATCGAGCCAC
>JBBQKP010000054.1:0-18364 GCA_038326995.1 Tepidisphaerales bacterium | reverse complement strand
ATGCTGAAACTCAGTGAATCACAGCAGGTGCAGTTGAAAGAGGCGGTCGAGCACGCGCGCGGGAAGGCGGGCGTTGCGCAGCGGATTGCGGAAATCTATGACCGATTTGATGTGGAGTTTCAAACCAGGCGGCCCAGGTGCGACCAGTCGGGGAAGTGCTGCCACTTCGAGGAATACGGGCATCGACTGTTCGTAACGACGGCGGAGCTCGCGTCGTTTGTTCTGGCGAACACGCGGGACGAAGCGATCGTATGGGACGGCCTGGGATGTCCGTATCAAATCGACGGACTCTGTTCGGTCCACTCATCCCGGCCGTTTGGTTGTCGAGTCTATTTTTGCGACACCAGCAGCACCCAGTGGCAGCAGACGATGTACGAGCGATTTCACGCGGAGATCAAACAGCTTCACGACGAACTGGGGCTCGACTACATGTACGTGGAATGGCGCGAGGGGCTTCGGGCAATTGGACTCGCAAAGACAATTAGTCCGACTGCGAATCGATTGAATATCATTTCGATACGGTAAGTTTTAACCCGCTTGACCGGACATACCATTCGATGACCATCTAAACCATGATTCGTATCACAGCCGTCTCATTGCTTAAACCCCCTCTATAAAATTCGGGAGATCGACCCATGAAAGTCAAAGCCCTCGCCGCCGATAGTGCCGGACAGGAACTCAAGCCCTTCGAGTATGATCTGCCCTCAATATCGGGCGACCAGGTGGACATTCGTGTCGAGACGTGCGGCATCTGTCACTCCGATTTGTCGATGCTCAAAAACGAGTGGGGCATGACGACTTATCCGTTCGTCCCCGGACACGAAGTCAGCGGCACGGTGCATGCGGTCGGGCCCGAAGTGAAGCATCTCAAGATCGGCCAGCGTGTCGGGCTGGGCTGGTATGCGGGGAGCTGTCTGACGTGCAAAAGCTGTGTCGGCGGAGACTTGAATTTGTGTCCGACTGCGCAGGGAACAATCGTGGGCCGACATGGTGGATTCGCGTCGCACGTGCGTGCGCGGTCTGCGTGGGTCAGCCCATTGCCCGAAGGGATCGACCCGAAAGTTGTCGGCCCGCTGTTTTGCGGCGGCATCACGGTGTTCAGCCCCATCGTAGAATTTGATGTCAAGCCGACCGACCGCGTGGGCGTGATCGGCGTGGGCGGACTCGGTCATCTCGCGGTGCAGTTTCTGGCGAAGTGGGGTTGCGAGGTGATCGCGTTTTCGTCTTCGCCCGACAAGGCCGAGCAGGTGAAGAAGCTGGGCGCGCATCAAGTCGTGGGCACGCGCGACCAGGCCGCGATCGAAAAGCTCTCGGGGTCGATCGATTTTCTAATCACTACCATCAATCAGCCGCTCGACTGGGACAAACTGCTGGGCGTGCTCTCGGCCAAGGGCAGACTGCACTTCGTGGGCGCGGTGCTCGAGCCGATCAAAGTCGGCGCGTTCTCGATGATCACTCAGCAGAAGTCGATCAGTGGCTCGCCCTTGGGCAGACCCGCGACGATCGCGAAGATGCTGGAGTTCTGCACGCGACATTCGATCGCGCCGATGGTGGAGTTCTTCCCGCTTAGCAGGGCGAATGAGGCCGTCGCGCATGTCGAGGCGGGTAAGGCTCGGTATCGCGTGGTGCTGACGAATGATTTGTGATGCCAGGTTCTGAAATGGACGGATCGAAGTGGTTTCGGATATGCTTTTGCCAGCCAAGGCTTTCGGACTGGCTCTCTTTAGGATATGTCGAACGATCAGACCACAATTTCCTCTGAACCTCAGACGCCCCAGTTTCAGGCCCTGACAGCGCGAATCTGGGTGTGCCCTTTCTGCGCGTATGTTCGCGAGAATGCAGACGCCGGCGGGGCGTGTCCCAAATGCACGCTCGATGATACGCCCGCGAATCGACGCGCGACCGCCCAGAAGATCGGCCCGTGGTTTGTGCTTCAGTACAGCAATCCAACTGCGCCGGGCATGAAATATTCGATCCTGATGATGCTCGCGTCGCGCGGAAAGATCACACCCGCATCAATCGTTCGCGGGCCGACGACTCAGCAATACTGGACGACGGCCGGGCAGGTTCGGGGGCTTTCGCGCTTGTTCGGGCTGTGCTGGCATTGTCAGCTTAAGCTGAGCAGCATCACGAGCATCTGCCCGCATTGCGATCATTCGCAGGAACCGCCGCCCGACCCGAATGTGTTTTTAGAGCTTTCACACGGCAACGCGAGAGAGTCGGCGGTGATGCGCGAAATTTCCGGGCTTGATACGCCGCGGGCGCAGGAAGAGGCGACGTCAATAGCTCAGTCGACGATGCAGTCGCTCGTTGGCGGGCCGGGCTTGATCGCGAGTGCACACGCGCAGATCGATGAGCTCGATTCGGGGTTAGTTGGAACGTCAAATGACCGCGCACTAAGACGCGATGTCGGTTCGGGGCGATCGGCCGAGGACAATGCGGCGTCGAATAGGATGCAGCGTGCGGGAGGTAAGCGGCCCAATGGCAAGAATTCTGAGGGCAAGACATTTGAAGGTAAGACGTCTGACGCGAAGTCGAACGTCGGTAAGACCACCGGTATCAAATTGCTCGGCGGTACACGCTCTGCCGAGGAGGCGATCATGTCGCCCAAAGACCTGGCACGTGCATTCTCGCTCGACAAGGAGCCCGCCAGTGCGATTGCTCGCGGCCTGAAATATCGCAAGGGCAAGCTGATGTCAGGGGTAAGGCGAGTGGTTCCGCGAGCAGTTGCGGTGCTGGTGCTCGTTGGAGTGCCGGCCGGCGTGGGCCTGTGGGCGATGCCCGAATGGAGAGAGCGGGCGTCGCAATTTGCTTCGCCGGTGCTTGATCCGATGCGTCGGTCGGGCGTTGCGTTCGCACAGAAAAACTTGCCTGAGAGCTGGTCGCGTGTTTTGGTCGGAGTGCCGATGGATGTTGTTTTGCAGACGGATCCTTCGGCGAATTCGACGACGCGACCCACGTGGGCTTCGATAGAAGATTTAACCGGACGAGTGACGGATTCGGCGACAGATTCGCCGACGAATTCGGCGACAAATTCGGCAACGAATTCGGGGACAGAACCGCCAGCGTTGCCGATGCCCTTTTCTGTAAAGCCAACGACCGCACCAAATCTCGGTCCGACGATTCTTGCGAACAGGCCGCTCAAGGTGGCGGACGACGGCGTGAGTGTGTCTCAGTCCGTGCAGACATTGCCCGGGGGCAATTCGGGTAAACCGACAGAACTGAAGCCCACTGAAGCGATTCCACCGGCCCTGGCAACAAAAATTTCACCCACGATAGTTGACGGCGATCAAGCACAGGTTCCCGATCTCGTTGCGTCACCGGACGCCGCGCAGGCCGCAGTGTCGTTGCTACGCGGCAAGGACGTATTGCCCGAGCCGAGCCCGGCCACGGCGTCTGATCTCTCCACTGCCGAGCAGCAAGCGCGGCTACTTTGGACATCCGCACTTCAGGCCGAAGGTCGCGGCGATTTCGCATTAGCGATATTGCGGTACGAAACGATTCGGACCTTACCGGCCGAGGTGAGACAGTCGAATCTTGAGCTGCGATTGGCGCTGGCGCGGCTACGCGCAGCCGCACCAATTGCCGCACCCAGCACGCGACCCGCGACCACACAGCCCGCGACGACGCAACCTGTGACCACACAGGCACAGTCAAAATAGTTTTCGAACGATCCTGTGAGTTTGTGGTCTTTAAATTCGCGACCGAGCTGAGATTCATCGCTTGCGGATTGGCAAAAGTTTCTTCGCGCCCGGTTTGTCGTTGGCATTATCCCAGGTCGCTTTAAGTTCGCCCAGGGCCTTGCGATATCGAAGTTTGTCGAGCATCGACATGCGATCGGTGAGCATGACGCCTTGAAGGTGGTCGAATTCGTGCTGCCAGATTCGGGCAGCGAATCCGGCATCCGTCCGGTCGATCGGCGTTCCGTTTTCGTCGAGCCCGATGAGCCGGACGACGTCGCTTCGAATCACGTCGATTCTGATTTCGGGAAGGGAAAGGCAGCCCTCTTCTTCGGTGATCGAACCTTCGATGAATTCAATGACGGGGTTGAGGACGACCCGGTCGTTCTCGGGATTCCCGTCGTGGTTCATGACGAATAGTTGCAGGTTCACGCCGACCTGCGGCGCCGCCAGGCCGACGCCTTTTTGCTCTCGCATCAATTCGAACATGCGTTTGGCGAGGTCGCGGATGTCCTGATTGACGTCTGGAATGGGCTTGCTCTTGGTGCGAAGCCTGGGATCGGGATAGTGGATGATTTGAAGGTCTTGCCACATGAATTCGTGCGAAGCTAACGCAGCGGGTTGACAGGTTCAAACGGCGTAGAATACTCCATCATCTCAAAAGGCTCGTTCGCGACACAGATCGGCTACACTTCACCCAGTCGGTAGAAATAAAACGTGGCAGAAGAAACTAAAAATTACAACGACGTTCCAGAAGAGCAGCGGAAAAAGGCCAAAGCCTTTTTTGATCGAGGTTTGACGATCGCCGCGACTGGAAATTTTGATTACGCCATCACCATGTATCTCGAGGGGCTGAAGATCGACCCCGAGGCCGTCGATCAGCATCAGAAACTTTTGGACATCGGTCTGCGTCATAAAGCCAGCGGCGGAAAGAAGGGCAATATCGCTTCATTCAGCGCCAAGGGCAAAGACGACTACACGGGCGCGCTTGTCTCGGCCGAGGCGAAGCACACGTTTGATCCGGGCAATCGCGATCACCAAATCGCGATGATGGACGCCGCGGTCAATGGCGGGTTCTTCGACACGGGCGTCTGGATCGGCAGCGTGCTGATGCGCGCCCAGCTCGACAGTGGCAAGCCTGACTTCAACAAATACATTAAGGCTCGAGACTTTTATTCGCGAATGAAGCGATGGGACTTGGCGGTCGAGGCCTGTAAGCGTGCGTTTGAGCTTCGCCCGAGCGACATGGATTTGGCAAACGACCTCAAAAATCTCAGCGCCGAAGAGGCGATGTTCAAGGGGAAGTACGCGGGCAATTTCCGCGACTCGATTCGCGACGTGAAAAAACAGGAAGACCTCATGCACTCTGATGCCGACAGCAGGCAGTCGGAGTATCTGATCAAGCAGCTACGCGAGGTCGAGGCGGCGAGTGCGGTCGAGCCGAACGAGCCGACGAAGATTACCAAAGTCGCTCAGGTGATGCTGAAGTTTGATACGCCTGAGTACATCGAGAAGGCTCGTCAGCATCTTCTCGAAGCCTTCGCACGGACGAAGCAATACCGGTTGAAACTCGGCGCCGGTGAAATTCGTTTGAAGCAGTTGCGTGATCAAGGTCGAAAGCTTGCCGAGCAGTTCAAGGCGGATGCGAACAACGAGGACAAGAAGCTCGCCGTCGCGGATTTTGATAAGGAAAGATCGGCCGAGGAGCTGGCGATTTATCTCGAAGCGGCAGAGCAATATCCCACGGAAAATCGCTTCAAGTTCGAGGTCGCGAATCGGTATTACCAGATGGCCGATTACGGGCAGGCGATCCCGTTGTTTCAGCAGGTCGTCGCCGATCCGAAATACCGGCAGACCGCGACGCTCAATCTGGGCAAGGCGTTTCTGGAGGCACAGTTCGCAGAGGAAGCCGTCGAAACCATTCGCGGCCTGATCGAATCGTATCCCGGGCAGGGCGACGAACTGGCGAAGGAGATTTACTACTGGTTCGGGCGTTCACTCGAGGCCAACGCCGACAGTCCTGCCGCCATCAAGGCGTTCAGCCAGGTCGCGCGATGGGACTTCGGCTACCGCGACGTGCAGATACGGATCAAGAAGCTTCGCGGCCTTGCATAGCTGCGGGTCTACAGCCTGAACGACGATTCACTCTCGCCCACGCTTTCGCACCATTGCGTGTAGGCGTCGGGCGTGATTTCACTCGGCTTGATCTCGCTTCTGCCGCCCCAGAAAACGTTGGTATAACTGACTGGGATGCCGACGGATTCAAGGTGCTGGTCGATGGCATTTTTGTGCTCGAGCACGCGCTGTTTCTCTTGACCGTGTGAGACGCCCATGACGTTGACGTCTGCGAACTCCGGCCCGCCCTCGCGCCAATACGCGTGGGTCATGCAGTGAAATCGCCCGAGCTGTTGTCCTGCTTCGATTTCCCGGCCGCGAGGCACGGCCCAGTGGAACAGCGCGTTGAACTTCGTCACGCGCTCGCCCGTCGTCAGCTTTTTGTGATGCTCGAGGAACGTGCTGAAACGCCCGATCACGCCGCGAGATGCGAGTGACTGCACCGTGCTCAAAAATTCTTCCAATGAAAAACCCGCCTCCGTTGCGCGGCGATCCCACAGACCCGGGCCTACTTCTTCGGGAGTCAGCTCGCGCTTGAGCGCGATCACGACTTGCCACTGGCGGCTGGTGAGTTGCTCGATTTCCGTACCGATCGGTTCGGAGAGCGTATCGGTTTTATCGCCCGGGACGAGTTCCCGCCGCCTGACGTGGCCCACGCCCAGGGCGAAGAGCTTCTTCGCGGGCATGAGACGGAATTCGGTCGCGCCGATCTGGTGTGCCCACCATTGGCAGTGTTTTTCCATGGAGTGCGTCTGGGGCACCTTGAGAGTCGTCCAGAGTCGAAACGAGCTGCCGGGGGTTTCGGTGTCGGTGCTGCGGATCACGACGTGGCCGGAGAACGGGTCGTCGGCGAAGAGCGTTTCGAAGGCGTACTGCAGTTTACTATCGGGCACTTTCCAGGCGACGAGCGAGCCCGTCGCAAGTTTGTTGGCGAGCAGGGTCTGTCGGACGCGCCGGATGACGCCCGCCTTCATCATGGCGCGAATGCGAAGAATGGTGGTATCAAGATCGACGCCGCTGACGCGGGCGATCGTCGCGATCGGATCAGGATCGAAACCGGCGATCTTGTCTTCTGAGACGGAAAGGATTTTCGCGTTAATCGGGTCGTCAGTCTGGACGGGGATCTGTACTGGCGTGCCTGGATGGGGTTCAATAGCGATCATGCGAAATATGATACGCTCGATTTGCGGCCTGGTCTTGTCGGCGTGTCTTGTTGGGTGCGAATCTGAGCCGAAAGATCCGAATCAAAGGCTACTCGAGCAACACCAGAAAACTTTTGATCGGATGCAATTGAAGCTCGAGAAGGAGCAGACGGAGTTCAGCCGAACGATGTCAGATGAGAAATCGAAGCAGGCGTATTTGCAGAAGCTGGAAGACAAGCGCATCGCCAGGGAATCGAAGAATGAGAAAGCGGTCGTGCGACCGGCCGAGCAGCCGAATTCGCCGCCGCTGCAGAAGTAAGCGAATTGGTGTGAGCGGACTCAATAATCAACGAGCACATCATTTTAACGACCAGAACGCCAGTCACCGCCGGGAATATTGAAAACGGGTCGGTCGAGGGTGAATTCCGTCTCGTTGGTGACCGGGTCGCGTGAGCGCAGGATCGTGAGTCTGGAGTCGATGACTTTGAGTCGCATCATCCAAGCGACGTTCGGGTCTGCTTGTTTATAAAGAGACGCGGGGAATACGACGATCGTCGGGCGGTAATCTGCGAGCGACTGTGCCTGATCGCCGATCGGCACGCGCACGGCGATTCCAGAGCGGAGCCCAAGGACTTCCCGGCCCTCTGAAAAGTACGCGACGATGTTCGCATCGGGCGCGAGAATCCTGTCGTAAGGCATGGACCGATTGTGGATCGCGATGCCCATTCGTTTGAGCAGCGGCATCTGGCCCTTACGGTAATACGAGTAGAAACGATCGGCCCGGGTGGTGGTCGAATCAAAAATCGCCAGGTCGCAGCGCCGCTGCTCGTACATAAAGCCGAAGAACTGCCCGAAGCCGGTGAGAAAGGGCAAGGCGATCATGACCGCCATCGCGATCGCGCGATGATCGGTGCGGAGTCTTAGTGTGATGACATCTGAAAGTCTGACCCACCCGAGCCAGAGGATCGGCATGACCATGAGATAGTACCGCGGGATGGCAGAGAGGATGATGGTGACGATGACCAGGAAGAACACGCACAGCGCCCACAGCGGATGTCGCACGCCGACGATGGCCGTGCCCGCCAGCAGGAGTCCACTGAACAAGTAACCGGGGAAGCTCATGGTTTGCCCGAAAAAGGCGGCATTGAGTTCCTTGTTGAGCACGCGAGGAATGCCGCTGAGCAGGCCGTCCTGCCAGCGCGCGAGCTGATCAAAAAGTTCGACCTTGTACCTGCCCCAGAGGATCGAGCCCGGATCGAATACCGCCAGCATCAACACCGTCAGCGCGATCACGCCGACGATGATTAAAGAGAGTCGCCTGCGAGGAATCCGCCGGTGCGAGTCGCTCGGCTGTTCGGGCATCACGAGCGACACGACCCCCGCGACCAGCATCGCCAGGGCCAGCACCCAGAACGTCGGCCTCATCGTCGCGGCGAACAAGAGCCCCATCGCCAGCAGGCTCGACCAGCCCAGCTTGCTGCGCCATCGCCTGCGTCTGCGGACCTGGTCCCACGCGTAGAGCGTCAATATCGCCCCCAGCGCGAAGGGCATGTCGGTCATGATCTCGTGCGACTGCTGTACGTGAACGCCGTTGAAGGCGAGCCCGACTGTGACAATCGCCGCGACCCATTTCGGATAGTATGCCGCGATCAGCAGGTGTGAGAGCACCAGCATCGCGACCCCGCACGCGCATATAAAGATCAGAGGCACAAACTCTCCCGGGCCAAACGTTCGCTCGATCGCCGCCAGAATCCACGGCAAGCCCGGGTAGGCGTGATTATTGTTCTGATTCGCGAAAACGAACCCCTTCCCAGTTGCAAGAGAGTGCCCCAGACCGCGGTAAAGAGCGCTATCCAACCCGACGCGCCATAGGCCGTTAAAGCACAGCACGCACATGAATATGCTGATCACAAGACACGATACGGAACGCTCGCCTAGCCAGAGGCACCATTTGGGGGCGAGTCGCATCGTCGGTTTGGACAAGGATAAACGCACGTCTTGAAACCGCGACTTAGAAACATCAGGGCTATCGCGCGAATCATGGGAAAAGGCAGATGGCGCCTTTGGGGCGGCGTCGGACGGCATTGATCCATTGTGAGAGGGCGCGAGCACTTCCACAAGATGCCGAGATTATTGGACGCCAGGATGTGGCGACCAATTCGCCGGATTAACAGCGAATCTTGTAGCCGCCTCCTCGCGGCCGACGTCAACTTATCTGTAGGCCGACGTAGGCCTGAAACATGTTTGCGGATCTCACCCGCCCGTCTTACTTTCCGCCCTCCACATCTGGTCGTCCGTTATTTTGGAGTCTAATATGAAGTTATTGAAAATTCGTTCGAGCTGGAACGTCGAACTGCTGGAAACCCGTTGCATACTCTCGGCCGATCCTGTTTCCGTCGTCGATAGTCTTGTCGCGTCGCAGGGCGATTCGCAGACCGAAATTGTAGTAGACGATACCGGAATGATTGACGACGCCGGGCTGGTCGACGGCTCAGTTGGCGACGCCTTCACCATAGACGAGAACGGGAATTACGTCGACGCCGACGACAACATCTTCGAAGTCGATCCCTCCATCTTTCAATCCGGCGTGCCCTTCGATGGCGGCCACGATTACGGCTACGCTGTTGACGAAAACGGCGATCCGCTTCTCACAACCATGTCGGTCGATCCCCTCGACAATTTTTACTGCGATGAAGAGGGCAACATGTTCATCTTCGCCGATGGTGAAATTCAGCCGAACTATAGAACGCTGACCGATACAGATGGCGAAGTTACCTACGAAAAGGGAGACCTGGGCGAAATCGCTGAAACAGGCGTCACGGGTGCCGTCGACGATGAGGAAACGCTCTTTGACGGCGAAGTCATGACAACGACCGATGCCGAAGTCGACCTGGGCGAAATCGCCCAGTCGGGCGGTCCTCTTCCCCAGGGACTGCCAGTCGACATCACCACGTTCTCCTCGCTCTTCTCGTCTCTGAACATTAATGAGGACTTCTCGCGTGTCGTCATCACCTCGGCCGACCCGCTGGACTCAGACGAGATTCCGGTTCTGGTATAACATTTTCCGAGACGAGCTTTGTTCAATCCAAACCGCAGCCCACAAGTTGGGCTGCGGTTTTTTTGATGCTTGATTGTCCTGATAACCTTCAGCTCCCCATCGTTGCCGCCGCACGCGACGGTGCAAATGGCATCATTTTCGCTTTCAATTGATTCGTCACACGTCGATTCAAGTGGTATCATGTTTGCTGTAGAGAATGGTGGTCTGAATGCGTGTTTCATAAGTGCATGTATTTTCTAACTTTAACGGAGAGTCAATCGCCTTGCAGATGAGCCAGTCAACTTCGATGCGGATGGACCAGCGGCAGATGCTGACGCCGCGGATGATCCAGAGCATGGAGATTCTCCAGATGCCGCTCATGGCATTGGAGGAGCGCGTTGACTTGGAGCTTCAATCGAATCCGGTGCTTGACCAGCGTCTGTCGGACCCCAATGCCCCGCGCGAGCGTACGCCCGAAGACCTTGGTGCAAGCTCGGCCGACAATCGCGCGTTGTCGATGGACACCGAAAACGCCGGGGCCGCGGAGTTCGACCGCCTCAATCGCCTGGCCGACTATTTGGACAACGAGGAATTTTCGACCAATGACGGGCCGAGGTATCGCCTCTCGGGCGGCGGGGGTGACGGCGAGCGAGACCGCAAGCTCGATGCGATGAACAACACCGCCGCTCGGGGCGGTTCGCTGGCCGAGCATCTTCTGGCGCAGTGGTCGCTGCACGAACACCCGGCCGACTTCGATTTTGCCGGGAAATTCATCATCCAAAACATCGACGGCAGTGGCTACCTCAAGACGCCGCTCGAAGAGCTGCAAAAATCTTCGCCCAGGCCGCTGACGATTCCACAGCTTTCGCGGGCTCTGGCACTCGTTCAGCAGCTCGAACCCGCGGGCGTGGGTGCGCGAACGATCATTGAATGTCTGCTGCTTCAGCTCGACGTGATCGAGGAAGACGAAGACCTGGCCGAGGGTCATGACTTGCCGCTCGAACGCGCGCTCGTGCGAAACCATCTGGAAGACCTTCGGCAGAATCGCTTTCCGCTGATCGCCAAACAGACTGGCCGCGAGATCGACGCGATCAAACGCGCGGTCCGCCGTCTCTCTCGGCTCAGCCCGCACCCGGGCAAGTCGATCGCCCCCGACGACGCCCCGCCGATCACGCCCGACGCCGAGATTATCCTCGACGAAGCCACGGGCCGGTACGAAGTGAAGATGCGAAACGACCAGAGCGACAGCCTCTTTATTCGCAAGCAGTATCGGCAAATGCTGGCGAACAAGGCGGTCGATAAATCGACCCGGGATTTCCTGGCCGAGAAAGTCCGCAGCGCGAAGTGGCTGATGGAATCGCTCGTGCAGCGACGCAGCACGATCGCGCGAGTCATCCGCGTCGTCGTCGACACGCAACGCGATTTCTTCGAACTCGGCCCCGAAGCCCTCAAGCCTCTGCCCATGGTGCAGGTCGCCGACCAGCTCGGCATCCACGTCGCAACCGTCAGCCGCGCGGTTAGCGAGAAATACATTCAGACGCCCATCGGCATTTTTCCGCTCCGCCGCTTTTTCACCGGCGGAACCACCGACGACACCGGCAAGGACATGAGCTGGGACGCGGTGAAGGAAAAGCTCAAACACCTCATCGACGAAGAGGACAAGAAAAAACCGCTCGCCGACGATATTCTGGTCAAGATGCTCAAAGAGCAGGGCATCACGCTCGCCCGCCGAACGGTCGCGAAATATCGCGGCCTGCTCAACATCCCAACCGCACGCCAGCGCGTCGATCACTCGTAAACTCATTCGTTTCGAAATCGATCGTGACCAGCCGTGCACGATGCCCCGATTTGCGCTGTTTTGCATCATTTAGCCTTCGTTAACCACCATTTCGCATTCATTTACCATCTGTTTTCACCACTCCGTTTTTCCCATCCCGCGCTCCATCTCCCGGCCGCCGCTCACGTTACGCCGCCGCCACTCACCTCGGCCGGTTCGAAATGCGCACATTTGAGTTCGCATGTAAGCACCGCCGCGCGCTCCAGACCGATGTCTCAGTCATCTGTCCCATTCGCGCATTGGCGGATCGCAGTTGGCGCGCAAACTCGAAGCGCATTCTTTTCCGCTCGCCGTGGACATGAACGCGAACGCAAGCGAGAACCATCGCGCGATGTTTGACTCATAAACGCATTGCGATCGCGCGAGCTTCCGCAGGCTCGCGCCCGCGGCGAAACGAGGATTACGCATGCACCGCATCGGGTCCGCAATATTCTGCGGACCATCCGTGCTGAAAAGCATCGCTCAACACCGTGTAGCCGACAGCTTGCTGGCGCTTGGTGTGCAAGTCGTGTCCAACGAAGCACCAGCAAGCTGGCGGCTACACTTGGGATGGCACTCGGGAAAGCAACGGAAATTCGAAACGCGACACAGCATCATGTCGGGCGTCGACCTGGCATCCCTCACGCTCCGCACCTGTTGCGACCGATAATATTCGCATACGATCGAGTTTCACACGTCGCAAAGAGTCAGTCGCAAGGAGTCAGCCGAATGTCCAACGCGCAGAAAACAATCCTCGTCACCGGGGCGGCCGGGTTCATCGGGTCGCACGCGGCGGAGGCGCTGATGGATCGCGGCTACCGCGTGGTGGGCGTCGATAATTTTTGCGACTTCTACGACCGCACGTGGAAAGAGAACAACCTCGCGACGATCGCGGCCGGGCCCAACGGGCGAAAGCTCGCGGTCGAGGAAATCGACATCACCGACGGCCCGGCGATTCACCACCTTGTCGAAAAGGTCAAGCCCTTCGCCATCCTCCACCTCGCCGCGATGGCAGGTGTGAGGCCTTCAATTGAGCAGCCCGCGTATTACGCCCGCGTCAACGTCGAAGGCACCACGCACCTTCTTCAGGCTGCGGTTCAGAACAAGGTGGAAAAATTCGTCTTCGCCAGCTCGTCTTCGGTCTATGGCAATCTCGCGAAAGTGCCGTTCAGCGAATCCGACCCCGTGAGCGAGCCGATCAGTCCGTATGCCGCGACCAAGCGCGCGGGCGAGCTGATCTGCTACACGTATTGGCATCTGTATAAAATGCCGGTGAGCTGCCTGCGGTTCTTTACGGTGTTTGGCCCGAGGCAAAGACCCGACCTTGCGATCCACAAATTCACCAGGCTGATCGCGGCCGGTAAGCCCGTGCCGTTTTTCGGCGACGGCAGCACGAGCCGCGATTACACCTACGTCGACGACACGGTCGACGGCATCGTCCGATCGCTCGAGCGCGCTAAGGACTATCGCATCTACAATCTGGGCGGAAGTTCGCCCGTGAGTCTGACGACGCTCATCAACGAACTGGGCAAGGCGATCGGTAAGGAAGTAATTCTCGACAGGCGGCCCGCACAAATGGGCGACGTCGATCGAACTTTTGCCGATCTCACTCTGGCAACAGGCGAACTGGGCTACCTACCGAAGGTTGGGCTGGCTGAGGGATTGGGTCGGTTCGTGAAATGGTTCAACGAGTTCGGGCACCTCTACCGTTTACCAGGAGAGGAGGGCGGCCCGCAATTGATGACCTACGTTTCGGATGCCGCCCGCAACTTTTCCCGGCCCCGTTCAGTTGGGGTCGTTACCCCCGGCAAGGCCGATCACGTGAAGGCGGGGTAGGGCACGGCTTGATACCGAATCGACTTAAAGAGCCGCGCACGTAGTAAGCGGGCATCCCTCTTAGTCTCAAAGTCATCGGTAAAAACAGCGAACCGCAAAGGCAATTCGCACACTGCATGCGCATTGTCCACATGCCGCGTAGAAACTCCCGACAGCTTGAAGTGCCACTAAACGATTTCATCTCGCGCTGATACAATTGCGGCATGTCCGTTCGCCAAACGCTCGAAGCGATGTTCTCCACGGCCGCGTCGGTGCTCGACATCAAAGGTGAGAACCGTTTCAAAGCCGTCGCGTTTCAGCGTGTCGCGCGGGCGCTTGAAGATCCGTCCATCGACATCGAGACCGCTCATAAGGCAGGAACGATCGACAAAATTCCCGGCATCGGCGCATCGAGCGCGAAGATGATCGCGGAGTTTATCGACACCGGAAAAAGCTCGGATTTTGACGAATTGCTCGCCAGCATTCCCAAGGGCCTGCTTGAGATGCTTCGCATCCCGGGGCTGGGGCCCAAGACGGTCGCGCTGTTGTGGAAGGAGCGAGGAATCGAGAGCGTGGCCGCGCTGTCGAGTGCGATCGACGCCGGGCAACTCGCGGGGCTCAAGGGCGTGGGAGAAAAAAAAATCGCGGCGATCAAGGACGGCATCTCGATGCTGGCGACGGCCGGTCTTCGACGCGGCATCGGCGATATTCATGAGCTCGCGTTATCGCTGCGCGACGGTCTCGCTGCTGATGCGAGGGTGTCGCGTGTCGAGCTCGCGGGAAGTTTTCGACGCGGCCGCGAAACCATCGGCGACCTCGACCTTATCGCGTCGGTCAAAAAACCTGCCGACGCTCATGACGTTGTTCAAGCGTTCACGACCGCCCAAGGAGTAGAAAAAGTGCTCGGTTCCGGCTCGACCAAGGGCTCGGTCGTCATGGCCGGCGGTCTGCAGGTTGATCTCCGCGTCGTGCCGGAAATCAACTTCGGCGCGGCCCTCATGTACTTTACCGGCAGCAAGGAACACAACGTTCGCGTCCGTTCGCTCGCTCAGGAAAAGGGCATGACGCTCAGCGAGTGGGGCTTGTATGACGAAAAGAAATGGGATGCGACTGAACGCAAGCCAGGTGAACGCAAGCCTGGCGAGCCGCCGACTCTCGACGCGGTTGCATCGAAGAGTGAGAAAGAGATCTATGACGCGCTGGGAATGTCGTTCGTCGAGCCCGAGCTGCGCGAAGACCGCGGCGAGATGACGGCGGCGCTATCGAAAAAGTTGCCGAGGCTCGTGACACGAAGCGACATCAAGGGCGAACTGCACTGCCATACGACCGCGTCGGACGGCGTGAATTCGATCGTCGAAATGGCGGAGGAAGCAAAGCGGCTCGGCTACGCGTACATCGTCATCACCGATCACTCGAAGTCGCAGCCGATCGCCAACGGACTTTCGGCCGAGCGGCTCGTACGGCACATCGCCGAAATTCGCAAGGCGGCGAATCAGGTCAAGGGCATCGCGATCCTTGCCGGCAGTGAGGTCGATATCCTGGCGGACGGATCGCTCGACTACGAAGACGCGCTGCTCGCGGAGCTGGATTGGGTCGTCGCGTCTCCGCACAGTTCGCTCAAACAGGAAGCGAGCAAGGCGACCGATCGCATTCGCCTGGCGATGGACAATCCGTTTGTGAATGTCATCGGCCATCCGACCGGACGGCTCATCAACGCTCGAAACGGATTGCCTCTTGAGATTTCGTCAATCGTCAAACACGCGGCCGAGACGGGAACGGCGCTGGAGATCAATGCCGGTTGGCCGCGACTGGATTTGTCGGACGTGAACGCGCGCGTGGCGATTGAATCGGGCTGCATGCTGACGATCGACACCGATGCACACTCGATCGCGGGATTGAGTGAGATCGACCTGGGCATCATCACCGCCAGGCGTGCGTGGGCGACGCCCGAGCGTATTTTAAATTGCCAGCCGCTCGAGGTCGTGCGAAAGTGGGTCAAAGCCAAGAGGAGCCGTGCATGATTCGACAGATGACTCGACAAAAGCCATTGATTTTTCTGTTGTCGGCAGTGTTGTTGATGCTTCTGTTGATCGCATTGGTGCAGGTCGTATCGGGCCAAGACGCCAAGACGGACGCGAAGACGGACGCGAAGACGGACGACAGATTGCTGGACCGCGCGATCCGGTTGCTCGACGCGAATCGACCGGCCGAGGCGAGAGACATTTTCGTCGAAATCGTCGGCCGAGAAAGTGAGAATGTCGACGCCTTGAACGGCCTGGGCGTGTCGATGCTGCGGCTCAAACAGATCGCACGGGCGCAGCAGAATTTCGAGCGGGCGATGAAACTCGAACCGACAAATCGCTCGGTCGTCAATAACCTTGCCGCGGCACGGCTTGAGGCTGGCGAGGCGACGCGGGCGGCGAAGTTGTTGGCGGATTTTCTCGCAAAAAGAGATGCGCCGCTCGAATCACCACTCGATGCCGAATTGTATTGGTCGCTTTGTGTTGCCATACGACAAACGCCGACGCGACTGCAGCGCGGCAAGATTTGGGAAGATTCGGTGCGCGTGCGCGACGCTTACGCGAGACGGCTCGATGAGGCGGTGATCGGAATGCGGCTGTTCGGCCAGCAGTGGATTCCTGCGACTGAGCTCGCGGAAATGGAATTGGCGAATCGCGATATCGAACGAGAGTTATCGCAGCGCGAAGTCGCGGCCGCGTTGATTGAGGAGGAGCTTAGGACGGCGCGGAACGTGTCGGATGATACGATTCGCAGGACCAGCGCGGCAGACCCTGCGGGAGCGGCGGCGCGGGATGAGGCGATTGAGGTCGTGGAATCGGCTGAGCAGCAGCTTCGCCTGGCGCGGGGGGAAATTGCGGACCTGACGAAGACGCTGAATGTCGTGAGCTGGCCGAGTGAGATCGCGACGATTTCGGTAAGGGCGAGAAAGCCGCCCGCACTGCCCGACGCGGGACGCGGCCGGGCGAATGTGGCCACGACAAGAAGCACGACAAGGAGCACGATCGCGGACGATGTTGCGGGTGCACGAATCGCCGCTCAAGCCAAAGAACGATATGCGACGGCGTTTGCGATTACGCCGACCACGGTGGTGACCAGCGCACTGGCGGTGCGGGGTGCGAGCGACATCCGGTTGATGCGGAGCGACGGCACGACCATGCCGGCCGTATTGATTGCGCTGGACAGCACGACAGACGTCGCACTGCTTGCGGTGGCGAGTGGAAGTGTCTCGCCGATGAAGCTGATCGCGCGCGGCAAGGAGATGAGTGAGGGCGGCGCGCAGTGCGTGTCGTTTGCGAAACTCAACCTTCGCGGGCCGACGCCGCAGACGCTGGCGATGAACGTGGTCAAAGCAGATGACGGGCAGTTCAGTCTTGATGCCGAGCGGTCGCCTCGCCTGAGCGGCGGGCCGATTCTGCAGGAGGGAGATGTCGTCGGATTTGTGATGGTGGAGTTCGGCACGTATCGCCTGGTGCCCGCGAAGGCGATCCACGGGCTCCTGGAGACACTCGGGCAAAAGGCCGGGGGCGAGTCCGATAAGGAGTTGCCTTCGATCCTGCTGGTCGTCGCCCGGCACGTGTCAAAATAGGGTGAGCGGTTAGCCAATTGTTACGGAAAACTCACGGCAAATTAGCGCAATTTCTATTGGCGTCGAGTCGCTTGTCGTGTATTGTTCTTGCGTCACGGCCCGGGAGCGAGTGGGGTCGTTCCAAATCACTCAGGAGAAAATTCAAATGCCCGACGCACAGGTTATCGCCCCACAAATTGACGGTAAGCAGATTGATCTTCCCGGCACGAAAGTTCCGCGTGTCTCTGGCAGAAGTCCCTCGGCTAAACCCGCTCAGCGTGCTTCGCGCAGATTTGCCCAATTCGGTCTCGCTGCAGTTTTGTTGATGCTCATCTCGTGCTTCGTCTCCATGTTGTTCTATTCGGGTGGATTTTCGCGACTGTCGGATCCCATTCCCGCGGCCATTGGTCGATAAAGTGCTTTCATAAATTTTATTCGGCGATCATCATTGCTCACA
Source organism: Tepidisphaerales bacterium (assembly GCA_038326995.1). Classification (GTDB taxonomy): domain Bacteria; phylum Planctomycetota; class Phycisphaerae; order Tepidisphaerales; family Tepidisphaeraceae; genus JBBQKP01. The sequence goes on along the minus strand of JBBQKP010000054.1, from coordinate 716 downwards.
AAGCCTCGTCTTTTGAATTGATCTCGCTTGTGCCAATAGTGCGTCGAACCGATACTTCATGGGTCTGGACATCAGAGACCCATTGGAAAGGACTTCAGCCGCTTGTCAGAATTCTTCAGTAAACTCTTCGACCTCCTGACCCATCTGGGCAGCGACGAAAAATGGACGGCGTTTCTAGCGATGGTCGGCATGCCCTGGCTCTACGGAACATTGTTCCTGATTATTTTCGCCGAAACCGGCCTGGTCATCATGCCGTTCCTGCCCGGCGATTCGCTGCTCTTTGCCATCGGCGCCATCAGCACGCGAGAAGGGATTCATATTCACCTGCCCATGGTCATGGGCCTGCTGATTCTGGCGGCCCTGTTGGGTGATAATCTCAACTACTGGATCGGCCGGCGGCTCGGGCCGGCGGTGTTCAAATCCGATACGAAATGGCTCAACAAAAAGCACCTGAACCGCGCCCATGACTTTTACGAAACACACGGCCCGAAAATGGTCGTGCTCGCTCGGTTCGTCGTCATCATTCGCACGTTCGCACCGTTCGTGGCGGGCATTGCGAAGATGAATTATCCCAAGTTCCTGTTCTACAGTTTTCTGGGCGCAGTCATCTGGGTCACAGTGTGCTGCGGCGCGGGGTATTTCCTGGGGTCGATTCCCTTCGTCAAGCGCCATTTCGAGCTGGTGCTGCTGTTCATCATTTCGCTCACCGTCATTCC
>JBBQKP010000053.1:0-18379 GCA_038326995.1 Tepidisphaerales bacterium | reverse complement strand
CGATCGATCAAGGTCGGGGATATCGAGGTTTTCTACATCGGCACGCCGATCATCGCGCCGTCGTTTGCGATCAAGGACGGCAACCTTTATGCCGCCTTTTATCCGCAGCACGTGATCTCCGCCGTTCGCAAGGCCGCGACCAACGGGCCTTCGATTGCGGAGAATCCGAAGTTCAAGGCGCTTGTCGCGCGGCTTAATCAACCCAGCGCCACCAGCTATACGTTTTTCGATCTCCCCGCCGTCGCCGGGTCCAACAGCATGTATGCGTCGCTCGTCGCGGTCGGGCGTTATGCGGGCATCGGCGATATGTTCAACGTCCCCGTGCCCGAGCCTTTGATTCCGCCGCTGGACGTTTTGCTGGAACAGTTGACAGCAGCCGGTGGCGCGTCGTGGAGTGATGAACAAGGGTTTTACTCGATGAACGTTTCCCCGTTCCCGTTGGCGAATGCGCTACATGAGGCCGGGTCGATCAGCGCAGTCGGCGGCATCGGTGGAGGCGCCGCCGCGGCTGGCGTGCTTGTTCCCTCACTCAATCGCTCGAGAGAGACCGCCGACCGAGTGAAATCCGCGAGTAATCTTCGGCAGATCGGCCAGGCTGCTCTGCTGTTTGCAAATGAGAACAACGGCAAACTGCCCGACACGCTCGGGGAGATTATCAAAACCCAGGACATCACCCTCGGGGTCATCGTCTCACCGCGAACCAGCACGACTGTTCCACAGCTCGGGCCCGACGCGACGATCGAAGACCGCGCCGAATGGGCCGACGCCAATACGGATTACGTCTGGCTCGGCGCTGGCAAGACGGTCGATAACACGCCCGTAGAGGCGATCGTCGCCTACGAAAACCCCATTGGTTTGGACGACGGCATCAACCTGCTCTTCGGCGACGGACATGTTGAGTTCTACGATATGGAGTCCGCCTTCGACTTGATCGAGAAGCAGACCGGAACCCGACCCGAGTGGTAGGCATTGCGGTTGGTGCAGACTCGTTAGGTAATGAAAAGAAGGTAATGAAAAGAAGGTAACGAAAAGAAGGTGACGAAAAAGTTTTTTGGCTTTGAAACTTATTCTTTGTTAAGTTTCAAAAACCATGCGGTTCGTATTTTCGTCGGCGCTGGACTCTGCCCTGTTTCTCGCCGTGCTCATCGCGAGCACGTTTCTATTTTGTGCGATGCAAATGACTCGTGCCCGTGAAGGCGGCTTGCTCGTCGCGCTATTTGCCGATCGCGTCTTGTCCTGACCAGTTGCAAAGCGATCACGTGGTATAACAACTGTCACCCATGGGCATGCACCACTTGTTACCCATGGGGTTGCACTGCACAAATACAAGTCATGGCACCCAAAACGTCCGAGCAGATGCGAATTGCGGCAAACGGCCGAAGTGTTGCTATCGGCGCGAACGATGAGTGTGAAGCGGCGTAAAGTTGTGCAGGACTCAAACGCAAAACTTGTCGCCGAAGTCAATCCTTCGCATGGTCGTGATGTGGTCAAAGGGCCGGGCCAGCAATAGATGTCAAAAGTGACGGGTAGGTTTGGAGTTGACGTCGCACAGTTCGATGATGCGCTATCGCTTGAGATGCGTCACGATTTCAATGGTCTGGTTCCCTGTGATGTGCAAAACGCTCGCGGCCTGCTGGGGCGTGCCGTCGATGCTCAGTTCAGTCCCGGCCGTAAACTTGCCCAGTGAAAAATCGACACTCGCGCCCGGCGGCAATTTGCTGACCTCAAGCGTACGCGAAAATAGAACTTCGCCCGGAGCGACACTGATAAGCGTCGGCGTCTCCGTGATCAACACGCGATGGTCCCCGGCGAGGATCTGATGATTCAGGACGAGATTGCCGTCAAGGATTTCATATCCGAGAAAACGATACTCGCGCGCGTCGGTCTGATCGGCGAACATAACGACGTGACGCTGAGTGTCGGGAGGCGCGAGAAGCGGAGTGCCGCGAACGCGCGGCTGCGGGCCGTGACGGGTGTCGTAGACAACGCCGGTGAACTCGACGTCTCCACACCAGGCGAATATAAGCTTGCCGGTCTGCGTGTCGTAGGCCAGATTGAACTCGGGCGAAAAGCTCGCGACCAGCGTGCGCGGAAACCCTTCGAGCGTGCATCGGAAGACCGTAGGCGTGGCAGGTTGCGTGGCGGGGGATAAAGATTGCTGTGGGGAAGATTGCGCAGAAGTGTCGGCTGTAGTCTCAGCTGTAGTCGCGACGACTGATTTCGATGACGCCGGCGGCTCGGCCCGAACGCAGGCGGAGGCTATGGAGATAGACACACCAGTAATGCAGAGAACCCGGATCATTTGAGGGACAGTCATTCATGACATCGTAGCCAAAAACGATTCGCGGCCATAAACCACTTTTGGAAACTGCGAAAGCGACTTGGCGTTGTTCTTTAATTTGCTATTATTTTTTCGGAGTTCCTGGTCGTTTGTTTTCGCGAAGAATCATGAAGGAATCTGTTCACATCCTGGCAATCAAAGTTTTCGAGCAGCTCTTTAAAGAGCATCCGGTGCAGATCGCGCTGCTCGATCTAAAGGGCGTGATTCTGGCGGTCAACGAGCGATGGCACACGTTTGGAAGAGAGAACGGGCTGGATCCGACTTTCGATTTCGTCGGTATCAGTTACCTCGACGTTTGCCAGAAAGCGGCCGAGGCGGGAGATGAATTGGCGGCGATCGCGATGACGGGCCTGCTCGATGTCATGACGACGGGCCGAGTCAACTATGCGATGACCTACCCGTGTCACTCTCCGGACGAGAAGCGATGGTTCAAGTTGTGGATTCAGACGCAGTCGCCCGCGAATCCGACCATCATCGTGGTTCATCATCTTGTTCGGTCTGAGTCTGATCTGACTTCTTTTATAGTGCTTCCAAAGTGGGATCAATGAGCGTGAGAATTAAGTAGCGGCATCAAAAGGGCTGCGAGCTTTTTTGCGTCATAGCTTGCGGACAGGCGGATCCGCACGAGCGGAAGGCCGCCGCTGGCGAAAACCTTTTCGACCTCTTCATCGCGGGTCATTCGCTTCTTGCTTTCGTGCGTGCTGTCATCGAGCTCGACGCCGACTTTGGGTACGAGCGTTCGCGGATCGACGATGAGAAAATCAACGGATCGGCTTCCCATTTTAGCAAACCAACTGCTTCGGCCCGGCGTGTCACGGCCGCCGGGAAAGTAAAAGAGCTGGCGAAGCGAGACCTGTGCGAGGACGTGTCCGTGCTCGCCGACGACTTTTTTGAGTACGTGAAAGAAGTCGGCCTCGGCGTCGGAGATGAAGGATCGATTGACGCGGGCCTCTGGTTCGGGAAGAGGTGCGGGGCCGCGTGAGAAGCCGAGCATGCGAAGAATGATTCCGAGACAGCCGAGGCGATCGCTCATGGGAAGAATGTAGAGGAAGAATGTAGAGGAGGAGAAATGTTGAGGGCGAAGGTCGGAAGGAGGCGATTAAAAATTGGCGGCGTGTCGAGGATCAGTCGACACGCCGCCGTGGTGATGGAGAAGACTATGGAGAGAGACTTCTCTGAGAAGCGCCGGCCTGGGGTTTAGTCCAAACCGACGCGTTGGAAGAGTTCGCCCACACGGACGAGGTGTAAGACTTAGCCCACACCAAAGAGGTGTAAGACTTAGTTGGAGTTCTGGTACGCGTAGTAGTTCTTGATGTTGCGACCGTAGTAGCCGCCACCCTGATTTCGCACGCCGTTGAGGACGACGCCGAGGTGCTCGGCCTTGACCTGACGCAGTGCGTCACGCATACGCAGGAGCACGCCGCGGCTGTTGGCCTGGGCCCTGACCACGGTGACGACGCCGTCGACGCGGGGGGCAAGAGCGACGGTTTCGCTGACGAGCAGGATCGGACCCGAGTCGAAGATCACGTGGTCGTACTCTTCGAGGCTGCGGTCGATGAACTCGACGAGGAGCTGCGATTCGAGCAGTTCGGTCGGGTTGGCTGGGCGCGGGCCGGTCGGGAGGACGTCGAGGTTGGGGACGGACGTCTTCTTGGCGACAGACTCGGTGGAGGCCTGACCCGCGAGCACATTACCGAAGCCCGCGTCGTTGGCGACGCCGAATACGGAGTGCAGGTTCGGGCGACGGAAGTTGGCATCGACGAGCAGGATCTTGCGGCCGTTGAGGGCCAGACCAGCGGCGATGTTGCAGGCGACGGTCGTCTTGCCATCCCCGGCCGAGGGGCTGGTGATGAGCAGGCTTCGCGTCGTGTCGAGGCTTGCAGCGTGCTGCAGGCGGGTGCGGACCTGCCTGAAGTTTTCCGCCATGATCGAGTGAGGAGACTGGCTGATGACCAGGGGAAGCAGAGCGCCTTCGGCCTGGGGATCGTCACTCTCGTGCGGGATCATGCCCAGCATGTTGAGGTTACCGACCTTGGCGAGATCTCGCGGCGAGCGGATTGAGGTGTCGAGCAGCTCACGCAGGAAAGCGATACCGACTGCCAGACCCAGGCCCAACAGAGTGGCGAGCGTGAGGGTGATTGGCAGACGCGGGAAGCTCATGGTGTCGGGGGCGGTCGGGGGAGTTGCCCAGTCGACGGTCGAGAGACGGTTTTGTTCGCCTTGAATCGTGCTCTTGAGCAGGATGATGCGATCTTCGAGCTTACGAACCGACTCTTCGTCCTGACGCACGCCGTCTGAGCGGGCGAGCATTTCAGCCTGTTCGCGTGACAATTCGCCGAGCTTGGTGCTCAGGTCACCGATTTGCTTACCGGAGACATCAACAGAAGCTTCGAGGGCGGCGACAGACTGCTTACCACCTTCGAGCAGGGCTGTGAAGTAGGTCGCACGGGTGCGCTCACGTGACTCTTCGAGCTTGCCCTTGATGGCATTGATCATCGAATCAGTCTCTTTAGCGATCATGCTATTGGGCGACTTGCGGATATCCGCATCACGCTGCAGTTCGAACGACATGAGGCGGTTGCGGAGGTCGGCGATTTCAGGGGTGTTTTCGACCTGCAGGTTGATCGACGCGGGCACGAGGCCCTGTTGATACTGCTGGTCGAGCTGCGTCTGCTGGCCGCGAGCGAGGTCGAGTTCATCAGCACGTTCGATGCGACGAGTCAGGAGCTGACTGATTTGAAGCTGAAGACCCTGAAGGGTTGTCGAAGAACCGTCGCGGCCCGAGGAGCCAAGAGTCACCAGACCTTGTGAAACGGCCCGGCGGTTGGATTCGATACGCTCTTTGATTGTCTGAACGAAGTTGTTGAGCGCGGTGAGTTCTTCGGCGCGGCTGCCGATCTGAACGTCACGCTGATTGCGGATATGACGATCGACGATTGATCGGACGATGTCCTGGGCGTCGGCGGCAGACTCGGATGACATGGCGACGTTGATCAACTTCGTGCCGGGGATCGGGATGATGTCTAGGTTCTGCTGGAGCGACTGGACTGCCGCGCCGGAATCAAAGCCGCCCGACTTGAGGAACCGCTTGTACCAGCCGGTGGCGATGAGCTTGGAGTTCGCATCCTTGAGCTCTTGACGCCAGAGGGTGTCAGAGCGGAGCAGAGCAGACTGAGTCAGCTGTTCGATGGAGAGCGACGAAGCGTCGACATTAGCGAAACTGCCACCGGGGTTGGTCGGGTCGCTGATCCGCTGGGGATTGAGCATGACGCGGCCGACGGCGGTGTACTGGGCAAAGTTCTTTGCGAGGTAGGTGTTCACGCCGAAACCGACGACGGCACCGAGCGTCGTGAGCAATGCGATGAGCCATGCGTTGGCGCGAAAAATACGCCATACGTCAGCGGCGGAAAGCTGATTCGCGTTCATCGCGGTTCCGCCGGACATGGTTTGAATACCACCGGGGATGGCCGGAGCGCGGTTACCAGCACGAGGGAAACGAGTTCCAGTTGTTTGCGGTAGAGTTGTCATTTTCTTCTCCATTAAGACGCTCAAAGAGCGTCGATTGAGGGCTGAAGTAAATCAGCCCGGAACCATCGCGATGAAACGGGTACCACCTCGCATCATGCGAAACATCACCACACAGATTGGAGCGGAATATCGGGAACTGCCGGTCTCGCGGGGCCACATGCGTAAGCCGCATGGCTGGTGGAGGAGTCTTGGACCGTAGGGGCCGAGACTTCTTCACCGGTGGGATTCGTACTGGGATAAAACATCCCATTTCACGAAGACCACTGGCTCGGGCGATGATCTTGATCAGAGATCAGAAAGGTGTGTGTCCAATCTGGAGCACCTTTTTGAGAAACGAAATCGAACGCGGGTTCATTTTTGAAGAGGCGTCGGATTCGGTTTCATCAGTGACCGGCAATCTCTCCTTGGGTTTCTCTCGAAAGGAGAATGAATCGTTTGGCGATTCATCAGTTCGAGGTGAAAAGTTGATCTGCACGACGCTTGGCGTCGTCGACCCTGCCACGCAGGCCCGGGTCCATACGCTGTCCATTAGAACGCATGCGTTCCATTAATGCAAGTGTTTTTTCTATCATTCGGACTGCTTCGCCCGGCTGTTTTTGCATGATATACCCCTCTGCCAGGTGCAACGACACCTCCGGAATTTCGCGCCGAATCAGGGCCTGATTCAGGACATCCATCCCCTGCTGGATATCATTATTCAGAAGCAGCAACCAACCGTAAGTATCTGCGATCAAAGGATCTGCGGCGACTCCGCCCGACGCTTTGACTGACAGATCGTAGGCAGTTTTGGCATACCCGAGACCCCGTTTTCGGTCATCGGTGCCGTCCGAAAGCGAGAGCACATAGGCGAGATTATTCAAATATTCCATGTTAGTGGAATTTAGCGCAATTGCCTGTTCATAACGCGTCCGAGCTACCGCCAGATCGGGCTTTTCACCCGATAATGCATAGGCACCCAGTAGTGCATGCGCCTGGGCGCGTTGATCGGGCGTTGAGGCGGAGTCGTTTAGGACGCCGTCACTCGACTGAATCGCGCTCGCCAGATTGGCTTCGCCGAGTGCGACGGTCATTGCAAGGAGTCGATAGCTGTTGTCCTGAGCGATCTGGGTCTTGAATTTTTCCACGAACGAATTGCTTCCCATCGCCAGGGCGACGGATTGTGCGACGCTAAACACTGCCACGGGTGCTTGTTGCGGGTCGAGTGAGGCGGTCTGAGCGATAGCCCGGTCGATTTCGACAAGTGCGGCATCTTTGTTCTGGGTTCGCAGCAGTGCCAATGCCCTGCCCGCGCGAACCCACCATAAGTCACGAAGCTCGGCCGAATATTTGTCGCTGTCTGCAACGAGTTCGCGATTGGCACCGACCCTCAGCAAAATCTGCTGGTGCTTCTGCACGACCCCCGGACTGCCCGGCGCCGCCGCCAGCGCCTGGCGCGATGATGCCACAGCCTTGCCCGTGTCGTTTCGAGTCGCCCACATGTCCGCCTGTTCGAAGATCACGTCAGGATCGTTGACCAGGCCGGGCTTCTGACGGGCCGCGGCGAGGACTTCTTCGACCTTCGCCCATCGGGGCGGCAATTGCTGTGCGTAGGTGCGAGCGAGTTCGATGACGATGCGTCGATCTTCAGGTACTACGAGCAGCGCCGACTCGAGTTCCGCAATGGCGTCCTCGTTCCTGGCGGTTTGCCTCAGCAACATCGCAGTCTGTAGTCGCACGTCGGGCTCCATCGGGCTTGAAGGCCTGCCTTGCCTGCGGGCTTCTTCCATTTCCCTGCGTGCTGCCTGAAGGTCGGCAAGAACGGCCGGGACGTCGATTGCACCCTTCGCGTTGCCGTCCGCCCGTCGCGCCGTCGACCGGAAGTAAAGGGCCGCCACGTCCTTGGGCCTGCTATTGAGCACTTCAGTGAAATACTCGATCGCTTTTGCCGGCTCGTTTGCTCGCAGCGCGACAAAGCCCGCCTGATTCAACATCTCGGGCGTACGCGATTTAGCCAGCGACTCTTCGACCAGCTTCTTCGCCTCATCCAATCTGCCAAGGTTCGCCAGCGTTTCGATAAGCGTTTGCGCGACCATGGAATTTTCCTGGCCTTGCCTGAGCACGTCCAGACCCGAATCCAAACGTTGCTGTGTGAACATCAACTGAGCGAGCCTGATGCGAAGCTGCGGGTTATTGCCCGAGGAGATGAGCGACGATTGAAGCAGAAGAATCGCGTCGGCCGCTTTTCCTGCGCCGGAGAGCAATTCGCTTCGGACCATCAAAACCTGCGGGTCGTTCTTAAACTTATCGAGATTTGCGACGCGTTCGAACGCGTCGATTCCTTGCTGGGCATTGCCCGCTGCGATCGAGAGGGCTGCGAAATTTCGCGCGAATTCAAGATCATCGGGAAACTTTTCGAGTCCCCGCTTGTACACGTCGAGCGACTGGGCGGTGAACGCCTGGGCCGCCTTTTCGTCGAGTTTGGCGCGTGCACGGACGGCGTTGGTTTCGTACGCGCGGGCGAGTTCACGCCAATTTTGTCGGTTGGTCGGATACTGCTCGAGCATCTGCTTTCGCGGCTCGATGACCTTCGTTGCGTCGCCGAAGGTCAGTTCGTAACGCAGCGCCGCCTCTTTAAAAAACTCATCCTGCGGGGCAATTCGCATCCCTTGCTCGATGAGCGGTTTGGCCTTGGCGACCTGATCGGGCAGCGACACCATCGTCTCGACTGCGCCGCGAAGGGCCAGGAGATTCGTGGGCTGTCGGTCCAGCGCAAGGGTATAAGAAGCCGCGGCGTCGGAGAGGCTCTTTCGTGCGACGGCGATGTCGGTGGCGAAAGTCGCGTTGAACTGTTCGACGCGTGCCAGCGCCACGTGCCCGCCGGCGAAATCTGGAAACCGTGTAACGGCCTCGCGTGCGATCACCAGCGCCTGGTCACGGTATTTCGACGACTCTTCTGCCGTTTTCGAGGCCTGTGCTCGAGCCAGAAGCAATTGAACCGCATATAGCCTGCCGCCCGCTCTGTCTCGATTGAGCTGAGTCAGTTTTTTCGTGATGACCTCGGCCTGATCCCAGTCGCCCTTGGTGGAGTAGATTTCCAAGAGTCGCTCGGCCGAGGAACCATCAACAGTGTCCAGTGCGTCGGCCTCTTTGAGCTTGGCCAGGTACGCATCCTGATCGCCGGCGGCTTGTGCACGCATCGCCTGGATCAGCGCTTTTTGAACGGGGTCTGTCACATTGTCCAGAAGTTTGTCCTGAAGTTTTTGTCGATCTTCGGGCGTTTGCGCCGAAATTTGGTCTCTGAGCAGCGCCATTTGCTGATCGCTGGGCGCGGTCACGAGAAACGCGTTGACCAGTTCGATCGCACGGGCTTGTTCCTTGTTTTGAACCAGGGCCTGCGCGAGCATCTGCACGGGCTGACTTTCGCCCGGCTTTTGCTGGACGAGCGCTTCGCCCAGGCGAACGGCTTCGTTGGTCTCGCCGATCTGAATCGCGATGCGGAGCTTGGCATCGAGATCGACGGCGGTGAGCTCGGGTAATTTGTCGAGCGAGTCTTTGCGAAGTTTGGTGTCGTCCCGACTGACCAGCGTCATGAGCCGCTGGCCTATCGCGTTATTCGGATCGACGCCCAGCACGATGGCGATCTGCTCTTTGGCGGCGGCGGCTTCGCCGTCACGGGCGTAGAGTTCGCCCAGTTGCAGACGGGCCTGCAGGTCGCCGGGGGCGCGGGCGATCATGTCCAAAAGAATTTGCCGAGCGCGGCCGTTTTGTCCGAGCTGAATCAGCAGATAAATCTGCCTGCGTTCGAGCTGCTGGCGGAGCTGTGTTGTTCGCATATCGCCAGCGCGAAGCGGAGTGAGATCTATGGCACGATTAATCGATTGCAACGACTCGTTTAATTCTCTTCGAACCAACTGTTGCCCGGCACGAATTTGAAGCACCATTGCCGAGCTTTCACCCAGGCGACTGCTGAGCAGATCGAGGTCTTTCTGCTGTTTCAAAATCAGTGCGTCACGCTCAACGCCGGGCTGAGAATTCAGGATCACGTCGTCGCGATATCGGGCACGATCGAACGCGGCGGTGGTCGCGTTGGGCTCGTGCATCTGCCCGCGCAGACTGATCAGACTGTAGCTGGGAGGCAACTCGACTTCGAGCTCGGCGACTGCTTCGGCGGATTTGCCTTGCGCGGCGAGGGTCTCGGCGAGGTTGATTCGGGGAGTCCAGTCGGCGGGGGCGACCTCTTTCATCCGCTCGGCGGCTTTCTGCGACACCGCGACCCGCCCGAGCAGTCGATTGATTGCCGACTGCGTCTGCAAGATCATGAACGCCTTAGGGTCTGAAACCGGCACGCCGTTCACAACCTGCTCGGAGATATCCGCAAGCGTCGTGAGGAGTTCCTGCTGTTTCGGGCGGTCAGAGGCGTAGAGGTTCAGCAGCTGCAGATAAAGCTCGGTCGCGCGAGAGCCTGCCTGAAAATTGACCACCGGACCGGCCGACCGAGTGGTTGGTGCAGCCGCGGCGGCACCAAATATCGCCAGTTCGCCGGCCAGGGCTGTCAGTTCATCGCGGATTTCAATCGCACGGGCAGGCAGTTCGCTGGTACGCGACTGAGGCGTCTCTCGAATCACCTGCAGAAAATCCGCGATCATCCCCATGGCTTGGTAGTGAATGAACTCGGGTTCGGCGGGGTTCTCCTCACGAAATTTTTTCAGGTCGCGATTGGCTTGATCCACCTCGGCGCGGCCGGGTGTAACTGCCTGGACGGATAGTCCCTCGGCGATCACCTGGGCACGCGCGAGCTTGCCCAACGCGTTAGCGGGGTTGGACAGCAAAAGCTGGTCGGTCTGCGATTTGAGTTCACGGAGGTTTTCAAGTGTTCGCCCGCCAAGGAGCAAATATTCACGAGTCAATTCCACCTGCGCCTGAAGTGCGGGCTCGTAGGTTGGGTTCGCAGCGATCGCGTTCGCCAATCCACCCCGAACAAACTGCATGTTCGTTTGCTCGAAGCTCGTCAAATGAGACATGATCTGGCTGTAACGCACGAGAGCGGTGGCATTCGTGTTGTCGCTTCGGGTGAGTTGATCGATGAGCTTCTTCGCGCCCGGATAGTCGCCCGCCGCGACGGCTTCGTCGATCTTTTTATTCGTTTCCAATGGGTCGACGTACGTCCGCAATCTGACCAATGCGAACAAACCAGACGACCCGATGACCACGGCTGCAAGCGCGGCGAACAGGACTTTCTTATTCAGCTTCTTCTTCGTTTTTGCCATGGAATGAGGTCTTTTTGTATGGGTTGTAGAGTTCGCTGATTCGTAAACCTTGTCCGATCATCATCTATCCTATCGACTACTTCTAATCGGTTGTTGGGTGGAATCAACCTCGCAAGAGTGACCGTTAGGAAATTTAGGGAAACTCAACTCTTGAGCAGAATGCCCGAACGCTATTCTCGGGTGCCACAAATTGGTGTTCCGCCCTGTGATTTGAGAACGATTTCGGGTGTCCTTTGTTTACTCATCTTTGTGAACAAAGAGGTGCCATAGAAAAATGCCGAGTAAAACGAACTTGTTGGATGAAGCGAGCACTAATGGCCGATGGGCTAACGCTTATCGGAGGTGGCCTTTGGCCTGGTGACCTGGGACCAGTCGGGCAGAATTTTTTCAGCCTCGGGCATAAGGTAGGAGAGGAAATCGGCGATCCGGTCCTGCGCTTCCTGCGTGCGATTACTGCCGAAGAATGTCTTCATTTCGAACTTGCAATAGTAGCCAAAACGCTGGGTGAGGCTTTGAAGTTCCTGTCGCACGCCGGTCAGGGCGTCGGATTCGTATTTACCATTGACGGCGAAGAAGTAACCGACGTTGTAGGTCTGTGCCTGCATGCCGCGCTCGGGGCTTCGCTGGGTGAACTCAATGTATTTGATCCGCATTTTATCGAGTCTGCTGCCGGGAGTCGCGGCCAGAGGAAGGGTCACGGTTTCTGGATTTTGCGGGTCGAATCCGCCGCCCACCATGCAGTTTTCAGGGATGTGCGCGACGGTATCGACAAGACCCGTGTAGTAGGCCATGTGGAAGTAGACGAGCGCCTCGGGCCGGGATTGAGCTTGCAGACGGGCGGCGTCGCGTGCGGCGGGGTCAGTGGAGGCGAGGTCTTTGACGACGCGCGGGTCGAGCAATCGCGTATCAACATAAAACCGGTTGAGGTAATCTTTCGTGCCCAGTGTGTGCTCGATATTGCTTTCGAGCGGCACGTCGACGTTGATCTGAAAATACGGGCCGATCTGCTTGGGCAATGAATTGATAGCGGCGCGAAGCGGGACCGGCTCCTTCTTAAAGTAAACACCCATCGCCTGGACGGCACTGTTCATGCCGATGGCGGCGGCGGCGAGGATTGTTATCACCAGAAGAAATGCGGGCGACAGAAGATTTCTCAGCACGACTCCGTGTCGAACAGTTGATCGCTTCTCTTTATTTGACAGTAGTTTAAGTAAATTAGTTTGCATTATACGGCCCCCTGAATGGTTGGTTTTAGTTTAGAACCCTCGTCTTCATCGTCCGCGACCTCGACCACCAACATATCGAGCAGCGACGCGACGCCGTAGAGCATGAAAAAGCCGGGAATCAGCATGACCATGCCGCTGAAGGCGTGGGCGAAATCCCCCGACCATTGCTCTGACACGTAAACATCGAGCAGTCCCTGCACGCTGACGCGCAGGACGTTGCAGAGGATCGCGATCGGCACGGCCGAGGCGACGACGATCAATTTTTGCCACAGCGCACGGTTCGAGAGGAATGCCGTGATCGCGCCGAGCGAAACAAACATCATGAGCGATTTGAGCCCCGCGCAGGCCTCGTGGACGTTGAGAATTCGGGGCTTTTTCCCCTCGCCCAGCTGGATCACTATTTGCGTGCCGTCGCGAATCGCGTCGACTGCGAAAACCTGCATCGTCCCAACCGCGGCTGTCGCGGAGAGTTCCTGAAGGGGCATCGCGACGCGTGAGTAAAACAGGCCCGGCCAGGGTAATGCACAGATCAGAAATGCGATGGAAAACCAGGCGATTTTCATCACGCCCCAGCCGCACAATGTCAAAACGACGCCGAAAAGCGTCAGCACCATGCCGACGTCCTTTACATAGTCATTTTGACCCGGCCAGATGCCGTATGCCGAAAGCGCCAGACCCGCAAGAAGCGTTCCCAGGCCCCAATCCAGTAGCGCAGTCACGACGGCGAGGATCATGAGCGCGCTTCCCCCGGCCTTGAGCAGACCGCCGAATTCGACGCCCATCAAGATCGGCCCGGCCACATACGCCAGGAGACCCAGTGCCATCAGTCCCGCCGACGCGGCAAATCGCGTCACGCTGAAATCCGTACCCACCAGCGGCTTGACCACAGCCTTCTGCAAATCTTCGCGGTGAACCAGGATGTAATAGAGCGATAATAACGGCACGAACGAGGCGTGAGCCCAGTCACTTTGCCCGTTGTAGAGATTGGTCATGAGCCAAAGCCGCCTGAGGTTCGGCCAGAATAATGCGGCAAACACGAACGCGATCATTCCCGCCATCACCCATGCCGCAGGCGAAAACCCAAGAAACCCTTCGGATTGCGGGGCAATACGCGCGGGCGGAGCTTGACGTGGAATATCGCGCGAGACGTCTGGTGTGACAGATCGGCGAGAATTGAAGTCCAGACGGACGGCCGATTCCTCTTGTTTTGCGGATGCATTAGCCGGACTGATCATACTCATGCTGAAAACTCCAAAAAGAACCACAGCATTCGACTTACATTAGTAGATGCCCGGCGACTATCTTGTTGACCCTAACTTCAGATCCGAATGGCCGACGCGCCACACGCCGCGGCATGACTATACACGAACGAAACGAAGGAAGTCGCACAATCCTACCCTCAGCGACTAATAAATTCGCGCTAAGATGCGTCGTGTCTCTGGGCCGCGCGAATATGCCGCCTGAAACGGATTTTCGGAAACCCGTGCACTTCGCATTGGCAAGTCGGATAAGAGTTGGTAGACTATGAGCGTCGGTAGCGGGTCTGAGAAACGACTGAGTAAGATTAGCTAGAGCTTTTCGGCCGGTTTGCTTCACCCTCCCGCGTTGGTCGTCGCGTTTGACGATCTCTTTCGTCTCGGCCCGGAAAGAACCGTGAATCTACGGGCCTCAGTCTGTTTCTCTCTCTTAGGAGCCCTAACAATGGGTAAGCGTCTCTACGTAGGCAATCTCGCCTACAGCATCGACAGTTCAGAACTTCAGGAACTTTTTGGCGCACACGGCAACGTGACCAGCGCTCAGGTCATCAGCGACCGCGACACCGGCCGTAGCAAAGGCTTCGGCTTCGTCGAATTCGAATCCGATGACGCAGCAGCGTCCGCAATCACTGCCATGAACGGCAAGGACATCGGCGGCCGCGCTCTGACCGTCAACGAAGCCAAGCCCAAGGAAGATCGTGGCGGTGGCTTTGGTGGTGGCGGCGGCGGTGGTCGTAGCGGTGGCGGCGGCGGCTACGGCGGCGGCGGCGGTGGTCGCAGCGGTGGCGGCGGCGGCTACGGCGGCGGCGGCGGCGGAAGTGGTGGCGGCGGTGGTGGTCGCGGTGGTTACGGCGGCGGCCGTGGCGATCGTGGCGACCGCGGCGGTCGCGATCGCTACTAAGCGTCTCGCCTGTCAAATTCAACTCAATCCCACAAGGGCGACCCTCACCGGTCGCCCTTGTGGCTTTTCTATCTCTCATGAAACGAGATCTACGACAGTTTAAGCGAAGGTCACTTGAGACCGTTGGTGCGACCAATTGAAAGATTGTCATTTTTCCAGGAGCAGCCGCCAGCTTGCTGGTGTTTGATACAACTCCTCTTCCACATCAAGCGCCAGCAAGCTGGTCGGCTACGCGGGATTGAACGCGATTCTGGCTCAAAGCTCATTCGCATCCTGAACTCTGTATGGTAATTCGCAGAAACCGCTTACCAACGTGCGCGGCTCGTTTGAATCCGCCCGCATTTAGCTGAAGTGTTACGCAAGCTCCCGCGCTTTAGTCCTCGAAGTCGAACCCCATCGCCTTAAGCTGCTCGCGAATCGCATCACGCGCGGCCTCGTCCAGCGTCTTACCGCCCTTCGCCTCCGTGGTGTTCTGCTTCGTTAGAAACGACTCGCGCTCGAGGTTCGTCGTGGCGATTTCTTTTTGAACCTCCGCCCGCTTCGCACGCAGTAAGTCGATCAGTTTCACCTGCTCTTGGATCGGCTTGCCACGCAGAATTTCGGGTTTGTCCGTGTCGGCGACGTCTTCGAGCTTCACCGACTTCTTATCCAGCGCGTCGATGAGGTCCCAGCCGCTGTTGTCGTAATTCGAACCGGCCTTGACGTTGGCACGTGCGATCGCCGCCGCCGGTGCCGCCGCCTCACTCGCCGCGTCGCTGGCGACTTGCCTCAGCCTTCCTTCCGCTCCGCGAATACCAAACGGCAAGTACGTTTCGTTCAGCACCGCCGACAGCCGAAGCAGCTTGTCATCCTGTGGCGCTGGCACGTGCACCACAGTCTTATCCTGATCGATCACCATAAACTTACCCCGGCCCAGGTCCGCACCGTCTTTCCATTTTCCCTCAACGCCGTCCTGGTAACTGCCACAGTGAATCGTGTTGATGATGATCTCCTTCGATAGCGACTTGCCCACTGCCAGGCGGTAGTCGAGCTGCCCCTGAGTGAACGGTTCATTGCCCGCAATGAAGACCGCCTTGTACGTGACAGGCGAAGTGTCCCATGAGAGTTCGCGCGTGGCGTTTTCAATGACCTGGCCGCAGAACTCACTCCCGCCGTCGGTTCGCAAGGCGAACAGTTTTTCGCTCACGAGGTCTAAGTCGCTCGTGAAGGGTACGACCATTCGCACGTACCCTCCGCCCGCGGAAATTTGGTTGTTGCCGTATTCGTAAACCGCCACCTGAAGCCGCGGGATTTTGCCGTCGCGTTTGCCCTTGCTGATGTCATTGACGATCGACCAGAGCTGCGTGCGGGCCTGATTGATCAGCCCGTCCATCGAGTTGCTGGTATCCAGAAGCAGCGCGATCTGAACCACGGGCCGCGATTGGTCGTCGTCCACCGGTTTGACCTCGGCCGCGGGTGTTGCGGGTGTGACAGGCGCTGGCGGGCCGGCCGGTTCGACCTGTGCAACCTGTCCGACCGCCGAGGCGGCGATCGCGATAGAACCGACAACCGAACCGACAACCGACCAAGGGGCGAATTTCAAACCACTCCTCAAGGTACGACGAGACGAGACATTGTTCACGGGCATCGAAATCTCCTTGTAAATGGGACTGCCTCTTTCGACGCTCGGCCGGGTGAAAAGTTTCCACATTATTTTTAAACAAAGCAGCGAACGGACACTAGGTAAGCCCTGAAACGCCGAACGGCGGCCCGAAATCGGGCCGCCGTCCAGAAGCTATTTGTCTGACCCGATCTCAGTCAGCTTGATCAGTCATATCGATCAGTCAGATCTTCTTTCAAGCTCGCTTGCTTCGACGGCGCAGCAGCATCGCGATCGGCATCGCCATCATTGCCAGCATTGCCGGCTCGGGAACGAGGCTGACCACCAGATTGACCTGGCCCGGCGTGTTGAGATCCAGAGCGCCGACGAATTCGGGCGGCAGCGAACCTAGAACTGCCACATCGTTGACCAGCGTCGTGCCGAAGCTGAAGAGCGTATAGACGCCCACGTCGAAGCCCGACAAGGGAATGATCTGAAGCGTTCCGTCGAGTGTCAGGTTGCGGGCGACGTTGACGAGATCGACGGCTGCCGTGCCTGGCGCGCCGAGCTCGAAATTCGCGATCGACGAAGGCGAAAGAACCAGACTTCCCAGGGCGATAGTCCCCGGCGAAATCGAACTTAGACTATTGCCCGGCGAAAGTATGCCGCCGTTGGCGACCGTGACCGTGCCCGAGATCGAGCCGGAACCCGTGAGCGTTCCGCCGGTGAGAACCGAAACTGCAGACCGGCCCGTGCCGGATCCGCTGACGTTGTTCACCGCGAGCGTGCCTGCCGTCACGATGGTCGGCCCGACATAGGTGTTGTTGCTGGTGAGCGTCAGCGTACCCGCGCCGGTCTTGTTGACGCCGCCATCGAAAAGCGCGCCCGTCAGCGTCAGCGGGGAGGTCAGGCCGACGTTGAGTTGGAACGGCGCGCCTCCCAATGCAGAGTTTCCACCACCCAGATTCACCGAACCCGTGAGGGTCAGCGGGAAGCTGCCGACGGTGACGAGATTGTTACGAAGGACGACTGCGTTCGAGATCGTTCGTGCAGCACCGGCCGCGCCGATTCGGCTGTTACTGGTGGTTCCAAATGTTGACACGAAGGAGATCGGACCGGTTCCAAAGGCCTGATCATTGCCCGCAAAGAACTGCGTATTGAGGATCTGCGTTCCGCCCGTGTAGGTGTTGGCGACGTTGAGGTTGGCGATGCCCTGGCTTGTACCGACGGAAGTGACCCTGAAGTTACCCGAGATCAGCCCGTTGAAATTCAATATGTGTGCGGCATTATTGATTTCCACACCCAGATCACCCTCTAGCGTGACGGGCGCGTTGATTGTCAACTGAATCGGCGTGGCATTGTTTGTGGTACCAAAGATGGAAGGCAGAACCGAGTCACCGCGAATGATGAAGGGGCGATCAATGACAGTTGGGGTATTGACCAGCAATCGTACAGACCCACCCGAACCCGAACCAAAAGAGCCCGAGCCAATGATGATCGCGCTGGACGATGTGCCGAATGGGCCGGGCTGACCGGCAAGGATGTCGGCGTTGGTCTGCACCGTGCCGCCGATAAGTGTGGTCGTGCCGGTGTAGGTGCTAAGTGCTTCGGCGCGGAAGGCGACGAGCCCCGTACCGCCGATGGTCAGATCGTTGCTGCCGCTGATCGGCTTGGCGAAAGAGAGCGTGATTGCGGAGTTATTGTGCGTGATGCCCTCGGCTGACCCGAAGTTGATCGGCGCGTCGATGGTGGTGCTGTTGAGCGTGTTTGTTGGCGTAGTGTTGATCACGCCGCTGGTGATCGTGATCGGGTCTGACGTTGCTCCGGTGACGGTGAGCGAGTTACCAAACGTGGCCTGATTTGCAAAGATCAGCGAGTTCACAGTTACGCCCCCAATGGGCACGATAATGGGATTCAAAGTTCCGCCCAATAGCGGTGCGATGCGCACGTTGTCGGTCGGACCGGCGCTTGCGAAGCTCGTCGCGAATTCCGTCGCGACGTTGAGCGGACGAAGCAACCTCGTACCCGCATCGTATGTGACGAAGGTCGTATCGGTGATGAGCTGAGTGCTCAACGCATTACCGACTATCCAAGGAACGATCGACTGATTCGTCGTACCCGCAAGGCCCGATCCGCCGATAAGCATCGGGGCGTTGTCGAGTGTGACCTGAGTCGACGTCGTGTTATTGCCTCGCAGGAAAAGCGTGGCACGATTCTGGCGGTCGATCGTGCCGATGGCGACGGTGTTGACCGTGCCCACAGTGCCCGTCGTGATTAATTCGGTTCGACCCGAAACGAGCGT
>JBBQKP010000052.1:0-18408 GCA_038326995.1 Tepidisphaerales bacterium | reverse complement strand
TCGTAACCGCTCCGGCCCCACGGATGGCATTTTGAGAGTCTTCGGACCGTTTTTAACCACCCCTTCATCACGCCGTATTTCTTGAAGGCGTCCAGCGCGTATTCGCTGCACGTGGGTTGAAAGCGGCAATTCCCGCCGAGCCAAGGTCCCAGCGTGGCGCGATAGAACAGGATAATCCAGACCGAAAGGCGCATCATAAACGGGCGTCTCATGGACAGGCCTTTCCTGTCGTCCCGTTCGATTCTTCCTTGCCCAAATCCCTGATCGCGCTCTGAAGCTGCTTCGATAGGATTTCCTGATACTCGACGAGCTTCATTGGCTCGTGCTTTCGTACGAGCACGATCACGTCGATCGGCGAGGTCCAGTCGTGCTGCATCAGGCGAAACGACTCGCGAAGCAGGCGTTTGATGCGGTTTCGGACCGGCGCTGTTCCAACGACTCGGCCGATGCGGATGCCGATGCGAGAGTGTTTCGTCTTTGAAGGTGCGACGCGAAACGTGAGAGGCCCGCGAGATTTTTTAATTCCGGCCTTGAGGACGTGTTCGAACTCTTCGTCGCGCTTGATGCGAGACGACTTGCCCAGCGTCAGACGAGGGGCAGACTTTTGAGTAGTCACGGGCTGGTCGGTCATGCCTGACTTTTGTTCAGTCGAACTTCAGAACATCGCGTCCGATGTCATAAACATAGCCCACGAGCACCAGAACAAAAAACACCGACGCCGACGCCAGCATGTAGTTGCCCGTAGCGGGGTCGGCGTTCATCGCACCCGCGAAGCTCGTCGCCCAGGGGTAGAGCAAGACGATTTCGACGTCGAACGCGACGAACATGATCGCCACAAGATAAAAGCGGACATTGAACCGCTGCTTGGTGTTGCCCACGGGCATCATGCCCGATTCGTATGCCGATTCCTTCACCTTGCCGGTGCGCGACGGACCGATGAGCGAGCTCGCCACAAGGGTTCCAACCGAGAAGCCGATGCCCACTAAAAGCAGAAGCCCCACGGGAAGCCAGGAGATGCGTGGATCGGGCATCAGCGGACTGGCGGCAAGGTTGAAAAGAGCATCCATCATGGATGGCAAAGATATACGAAACCTCGTGCGGTGCGAAAGCGCGTGTCCGACGTTCTCACGATCGGCACAAATCCTTAAGGAGAGCACAGATCAGGGTGCCACAGTTTTGTTTTCAAAGCTGTGTGTAAATAGTCCAACGTTCGTCACAGTTTCGAATACCAAACTGTGACACCCAACCCGGGGAACACTCTGAACACAAACGGGACGCCTGTGCTACCGACCAGCCAATGATGTGATAGGTTGGAGTGGGTCGAGCGACCATTGTTGATTCTCCTCATGCCGCTTCGACGACGCCCGTGGACGATCCGGGAGCGGGGACCGGCTGATTCATTTGCCTCAGCGTCTCGACGTAGAGTGCGACGGCTTCGCGGATGTTGGTCTGTAATTCATCCAGCGTGTCGCCGCAGGAGGTGCAGCCGGGAAGGTCGGGAACGTAAGCGCTGAAGCTCCCGTCGTTGCCGCGTTCGATGACGTAGGTGTATTTCATCTATTATCTCACTTCAGGCCGGTTTGGCGAAGAATGGCGTTTTCGGTGCCTTTGGGTGCATCGCGATTGAGTTTCCCGCCAGCGGGGATCACGACGATCGCCGCATTGTTGGGACTCTGATATACCAGATGGCTACCGTTTTGGCGGATAAATCTCCAGCCCGCCGCCTCGATTCTTGAGATGATATCACGGTATTTGGCCATGTCTGGGAGAATCTTAAATGGCAGTTGAGTTGTTTGCCACCGCGCCGCTCTGAAATACCATAACGTGGCACCCGCGAACGAATGAGATGTTGACGTGAAGCCTGTTCGGGCACGCTCTGGAGTACCAGAACGTGGCACCCGCGCTGGGGGCACCAATAGAAGTCTCACAGATAGAAATGAGGTAGAGACGCCTGTGCTACGAAGATCAACTCAATCGTTGGTTTCGCTACTCCGCCGGTTCGATCGTCACGACGAGCTGCTTGCTGGTGAACTGTTCCTGATACAGCTCGGCCCGTTCCTTGTGCGTGACCAGTAGCAACGCGACGCCCGACTTATGGGCCTCAACCATTCGTTGGATCGCGGAGTCTTCGTTCAGAGGCGTCAAAGAAATGATCGCCTCGACGACATAATTCATGTCGTTCTTATCATCGTTGTGCAGCATGACTTTGAACGGCGGAAGCTGTTTGGGCGGCGTCTTCTTGGGCGTCGTCTTGGTCGAAGCGCGCGAGTCCTTCTTGGGCTCGAGCGTTGCGGTACCTGAAGAAGGGGCTTCTTTATCGGGCGTCGTCGGGGTGGGCGTGTTTGTGTCTGCCATAGGTGTGTGCTCCCTGAATTACTTTGCATTATAGACACGGTGCGGCGGCGTCAATGACAAATCTCTGGTCGGCAAAAATTCAGGACGAAAACCTCACGCTCTTGCCAGATACGTCCACACCACGCCGCGCTTGGGGCCCAGGAACATGATGATCACGAACAGAGCGGATTGCGTCAGCACGATGCACGCGCCGGTGCCGCCGTCGATGAAGTAACTGATGTACACGCCAAAGACGCTGGAAAAGATCGAAGAAGCGACGGCGATGAGCATCATCCGCTCGAATCGGTCGCTCAGTTGATAGGCGACGCACCCGGGCGTGATGAGCATGGCGACGGTAAGAATAATACCGACGGCCTGCAGTGCCGCGACGATCGTCGCCGCCAGAATCGCCAGCAAGAGATAGTGCAGCATCGTCGTATTCATTCCGATCGTGCGGGCGTGATTCTGATCAAAGCAAAACAGCATCAAATCTCTTCGCTTCACGATCAGCACCAGCAACACCACCACCGACACGATAACCGCCTGTATCAGGTCATCACGCTCGATGCCCAGCAGACTGCCAAATAGAATGTGATTAAGGTGTATGTTCGTATCGATCTTGGTGTACATCACCAGCCCCATCGCAAACATGCCCGTGAACACGATGCCCATGATCGTGTCTTCCTTCACCCGGCTGTTGGATTTGATCCAGCCGGTCGCGCCCGCACAGAAAAACCCCGCGGCAAACGCCCCCACGGAAAACGGCAAACCCACGACGTACGCGAGCACCACGCCCGGAAACACCGCGTGCGACACCGCATCGCCCATGAGCGCCCAACCTTTTAGAATCAGATAGCACGACAGCATTGCGCAGATCGTCCCGACCAGAACGGCCACCAACAGCGCCTCGCGCATGAAGGGGTAAGTGAAGGGTTCGATGAGGGTATTGAGCAAGAGATTTTGGTGTTTAGGGTAGAACTGTCGGCGTTAAATTTTGACGGCCGCGATGGGTTTGATTTCGACTTGTTCAGTGAGACGAAGGTCGCTGGCGTCGCCCGCCCGTTGGATTTTCAATCGCGACGCGATGATGCCGTGCTTGGGTGCGAAAAAGAGTGCGACCAGGAAGACAAGCGTTTGCAGCACGACGATCGCCCCGCCCGTGGACCCGTTCAGAAAGTAGCTGATGTACCCGCCGACGAACGCGCAGATCATGCCCAGAAGCGTAGCGATGATGAGCATTCGGCCGAAGCGGTCTGTCAGGAGATAGGCAGTCGCGCCGGGCGTGACGAGCATGCCCACGACCAGGCAAGCGCCGACGGTCTGCAAAGCCGCGACCGCGGTGGCGGCGAGCAGTGTGAGCAGCGTGAAGTGAAGCGCCGTAACGTTCAACCCCGCCGCCTTCGCGTGCTCGCGATCGAAGAGCATCAGCAGCAAGTCCTTCCATTTCGCCAGAAGAATCAGCATGGTGACGGCCGAGATGGCGATCATCTGAACGATGTCCGCGTCGGCGATTCCCAGAATATTGCCGAAGATGATCGTGCGAAGATTGATGTTGCTGGGGAAGAGCGTGATGAGCAGAATGCCCGCCGCGAAGAACGCCGTGAACACGATTCCGATGACCGCATCCTCGCGAATCCGCGTGTGTGCCTTCACGTAACCCATCGTCCCCGCCGCCAGAAGTCCGGCGACGAACGCGCCCGCGGCGAACGGAATCCCCGCCAGCCCCGCAAGCACCACGCCCGGCACGATCGCGTGCGCCAGCGCATCGCCCATGAGCGACCAGCCTTTGAGCGTGATGAAGCACGACAGGCAACCACACACCCCGCCGATCATGCCGCTGACCAGAATGGCACGCGTCATGGACTGCGTTGCGAAGGGTTCGAGAAGTAACTGAGGAAGAAATTCGAGCATGAGTTTTTGAGATTGCGGATCGCTACCAGTGCTTCGTCGCACCTCGATTTTGAGAATCGCTCTACCACAGACTGCCGCAGAAAGAACACCGGTCAGAGACCGGTGCCACCGACAATCTGATGGTGGCACAGGTCTCCGACCTGTGCATTAATTGTTCCAGCGTTAGCCATAGTTTGAAGTGTGACAGAGCCTTAATCCTTATTCGAGCCGGGCGGCATGAGTCTGCCGTGCTCGCCGATCACGAGCGGCCGTTCGTCGTCGGTGATCAGCAGCAACTCGTTTGGTGATGCATCGGCACTGTCGGTGTGATCAAGGCGAAGGTGACGCAGCGCCCCGCCGAAAGCGTGCGCCAGGTTCTCTGCGGTGAACGTCGTCGCGGTCGGACCGAAGGCGGTGACGGTCCGCTTCACGATGCAGACCTGATCACAGAAATCGGGCACCGAACCGAGATTGTGAGTGGACACCAGAATGATGTGGCCTTCATCGCGAAGTTGTCGCAAGAGGTCGATGATCGCCCCTTCGGTTTTCACATCGACGCCCGTGAAGGGCTCGTCGAGCAGAATGATCTTGCCCTGCTGCGCGAGCGCACGGGCGAGGAAGACGCGCTTCTTTTGACCGCCCGAAAGCTCGCCGATCTGTCGATCCTTGAACTCCAGCATGTTGACGCGGCCAAGACTTTCACTGGCGATCGCGCGGTCGTTTGCCTTGGGTATTCGCAGGAAATTCATGTAGCCGTATCGGCCCATCATCACCACATCCCACACGCTCACGGGAAACGACCAATCGACGTCCTCACTCTGAGGGACGTAGGCGACGAGGTTGCGTTTGTGTGCGGTCGATACGGGCTCGCCGTTGATGCTGACCGTTCCCCGCGTCGGCCTGACGAAGCCCATGATCGCCTTGAACAGCGTCGATTTGCCGCTGCCGTTCACGCCCACGAGTGCGCAGATCGTCCCGCCCGAGAGTCGAAAAGATGCGTCGGTGAGTGCGACATGTCCGTTGTTGTAGGCGACAGTGACGTTGTTGGCTTCGAGCGAGAGCATGGGTGAAAATCGTGGCGAGCTAGGCGGGCGACTGCGAAACTTGATTGCGTTTTTTTCTGGCGACTGCGTTCGACGCTGTTCACTTCTTCGAAAGGAACGCCGTCTTAATCACCTCGGCGTTGTATTGAAGCAACTTGAGATAAGTCGGTGCGGGCCCGGACGCGTCGGTCAGCGAATCGACATACAGAAGCCCGCCGAACGCGGCACCGGTTTCGATCGCGACTTGTCTCATCGGCTTATCGCTGATCGTGCTTTCAGAAAACACGACCGGAATTTTGTTCGCACGCACCGTATCGATCACGTTGCGAACCTGCTGGGGCGTGCCCTCCTGATCCGCATTGACGGGCCAGAGAAAGAGCTCCTTCATCTGATAGTCACGTGCGAGATAACTGAACGCACCTTCGCTGGTGACGAGCCACCGCTGGGCCTCGGGGATCTGCAGCATTGAATCCTTGAGCGGCTGATCGACTTCGCGGATCTGCGTGGAATAAGCCGCGGCATTGGCGTCGTAGACGGCCTGATTGTCCGGGTCGAGCTTGACCAGCGCTTTGCGAATGTTTTCCACGTAGATCAGCGCGTTGGCCGGGGACATCCAGGCGTGCGGGTTGGGCTTTCCGCCGTACGGGCCGTCGCCAATGTTGATGAGCACGACGCCTTCGGAGAGATCGACAGCGGGCACGTCGCGAACCGAGCCCATGAACTTTTCGAACCATCGCTCGAGCCCCAGCCCGTTTCGTAGTACCAAGTCGGCCTTCTGGGCCCTGACGATGTCTTTGGGCGTGGGTTCGTAGTCGTGAATTTCCGCGCCGGGCTTGGTGATGGACTCGACCACCGCCGCGTCACCCGCAACGGCCCGGGCCATGTCTTCGATGACGGTGAACGTGACGACGACCCGCTTCTTTCCAGAATTGTCGGCCCCGGCGTCCTTCTTTTCATCGCACGCGATCGAACTGACGGCCAGGAATGCCAAGCCAAGTAAGAGCGATAGAAAACTATTTTTTGAAATGGGTAGGTGTTTGCACATGGCAAGGTAAAGTGTAGACTTTGAGTGATCAAAATCAAGCGGCCTCAATTTTCCCTACACTTCGCCCATAACTATGCCCACGCGAACCGTCGAAGACTATATCAAGCGGCTCTACCTGGCCGAGCAGGCCCTGACTCGAACCAGTAGCGGCAATGCGAAGGTCGATCCTAAATCCAGAAAAAAGACCGGCGGCAAGTCCGACTCCAAGGCCGGGCTGGTGATGCTCTCAAAGCTCGCACAGGCGATGGGCGTCGTGCCGGGCACGGTGACGACTATGATGCGGACGCTTGATGAGGCCGGGCTGGTGAAGTATGAGCCGCGAAGCGGTTGCCGCTTGACCGAGCGCGGCCGAAAGCTCGCCCTTCACGTCATTCGACGGCACCGATTGGTCGAACTGTTTCTTGTTCGCACGCTCGGGCTCGACTGGTCTGAAGTTCATGAAGAGGCCGAGGTTCTGGAGCACGCAATTTCCGAGCGTGTTTTAGATCGCATAGACCGACATCTGGGCAGGCCGCTTTTTGATCCGCACGGCGATCCGATTCCCGACCGTGATGGCAAACTGCCCAAGCGGGCCGAGTCGTCGCTTCTCGAATGCGAGAAAGCGAGCCGGGTGAAGGTGTCGCGAATCGAACACCAGGACGCGAAGTTTTTGAATTTCGCGCGCGACAACGGGCTGATCCCGGGCGAGGTGCTGATCGTTGTTCAAGTCGATACGACGGCCGGCCTGGTGATCGTGCGGGGAAGCGCGGGGATTGAGATCCCGCTTGGCACGACCGCGGCGGGGCGCGTTCGCGTGGTAAAGGCGTAAATCGATTTTACTCATCTGCTTGTTTTCTTTTACGCGTTGGACTGCGGCGCACGAACTCGTCGTTTTTCAATTCGGCGCGAACCCGCGTTACACTCAATAAATATGCCCATGGCCGTGCTCGCGCAAATTCCCAATGCCATAACCCTTGCCCGGCTCGTGCTTTCGCTGGCGCTGTTCGTGATGCTCGGTTTCGTGTCGGCCGAGCCGGCTTCACTGCCTTCGGGACTGGTGTTGGTCGCGTTTGTGACCTACGCGATCGCTGCGATTACGGATTTTATTGACGGCGCGCTGGCCAGGCGATGGAACGTGACCAGCGGGTTCGGGCGTGTGGTCGATCCTTTCGTCGACAAAATTCTCGTGCTGGGCAGTTTTATGATGCTCGCGGGGCCGAATTTCTGGCTCGTGCAGGACGGCCGATTGGTGAGCACGACCGGCGTGATGCCCTGGCTGGTGGTGTTGCTGACGTCGCGCGAATTGCTCATTACCGTGCTCAGGCAGGTGGCGGAATCGCGTGGCAAATCGTTCGGGGCGGACTGGTCGGGCAAGCTGAAAACGACGATTCAGCTTCTGGCGATCGGCGGAATTTTGCTGCATTTGAACTATGCGAATCTCCTTCCGGCCGATATGAAGAAGGCGGCCTTGTGGGTTCGCGACGGCCTGATCTGGGCGACGGCGATCATAACCGTCATCAGCGGAATAATTTACGTGCAGCGGGCGGTCCGCCTGGTTCAAACGGAAGAGCATCAATGAATGAGTATTTCTGGGCCGTCATTATTGGTATCGTCGAGGGTCTGACGGAATTTCTGCCCGTCTCATCGACTGCGCATATTCGCATTGCACAAGAGCTACTGGGAATTCCCGCGGGCGATGCCTATTGGAAGATGTTCGCCGTCGTCATTCAACTGGGCGCGATTCTATCCGTCGTGGTTTACTTTCGAACGCGACTGCTGGCCTTCGTTAAGAGCTTTCCCAAAGGCGCAGAAGGTCAAAACACGTGGTGGAATCACCCGCTTTCGCTCGTAATGCTGGCGTTCGTGGTGACTGCCCTGCCGTGCTATTTGATCGACAAAAAGATCGGCGAAAATCTTGAAAACTTCACGGTGATGGCGTGGGCGCTGATCATCGGCGGCGTGGTAATGTGGGGCGTCGATCTGTTCTTCGGCGACAAGGGCGAGACCACCGACATCGCCAAAATTTCCATCCTGCAGGCGGTCGTCATCGGCTGCGCGCAGATCCTCGCCGCCGCGTTTCCCGGGACCAGCCGGTCCATGGTCACCACCGCCGCCGGCCAGGCGATGGGCCTGACGAGGTCGGCCGCCTTGGAGTTCAGTTTCTTCCTCTCGATCCCGGTCATGTTCGCCGCGACGTTTTACAAGCTCGGGCAGTTCATCCTCAGACAAAAAGTCGACGTTTCGGGCCATCAATGGGGTGTTCTTGCGGTCGGCTTTTTCGTGAGTTTCATCGTCGCCTTGGTGGTGATTCACTTCTTCATCAACTGGGTGAAAAAGCACGGCTTCACGCCGTTCGCGGTCTATCGAATCGTTGTGGGTTTCGCGCTGCTCTGGGCGATCTACAGCGGCATGATCACGGCGAATTAAGTGATGCTCGAGCTCTTTGGTCGACGGGCGAATCCTTATCGACGACAATCAATCGCCTGGCCTCTTGACTTACAGGCCGAAAATACTATTTTGTACACCCTCGCGTAAGCGAAGGGGCCGTAGCTCAATTGGCAGAGTACCGGATTGTCTATCCGGTTGTTACGGGTTCGAACCCCGTCGGCCTCGCTTCAAAAAATGCCCGTTCAGGCCAATGCTGAACGGGCTTTTTTTTATCCATTATCCGACTGGCCTTATGCCCGTCGTCAAGCCCCTCTCACGACTCAATATTCGCATAGATCGGCGATTCCAATCGCACTCGCGAATTCGTCAGATGCGCCAAAATCCGATCGACGTGGATATGGCAATTCTCTAAAAATACCGAAAAGCTACGCTGCGTGCCGCCCACCGTCGTCCCGGCGACATATAGCCCCGCGACATTCGTCTCCAAGGTTTGCGGATCAAACTTAGGCACGCGATCGGTCCCGACCAGTTCCACACCCGCCGCGGCCAGCAGCTTCGCATCGTGCTCGAAGCCGATCTGCTTCAAGACAAAGTCTGCCGGGATTGATCTGCGATTTCCGTCGATCAGCGATTCGATCCAGACGCAGTCCGGCTCGATCAGAACCACTTTGCTCGAAAAACACGCCTGGATTTTTCCGCCCTTCACAAGGCCTGCGAATTCGGGCATGAGCCAGTACTTAATGTGCTTCTCGGGCACGGCCTCGTTGCGATGCACGAGCGTCACTTTCGCCCCCGCCTGTTGAGCCCGGAGTGCGGACTCGACGGCCGAGTTCTTGCCGCCAACGATCACCAGCGACTGCTTGAAATAATCGTGAGGCTCACGCAGCAACGTGTGCACGTGCGGCAAGTCTTCGCCGACCACGCCCAGCCGACGCGGCTCGTCTGTCCCACCCGTCGCCAGCACGACCTTCCTCGCAAACGTCGTCACTTCCCCGCCGCGGGAGATTGACCTGATGGCGAAGGCGTCTTGCTCTTTTGAAATGGAAACGACTGGCTCGTAGGTGCGAACTTGAAGGTCGAACTGCTCCACGACGCTGCGAAGATAGGCGAGGTATTGTTCGCGTGTCGATTTGGATTGATCGGGCGAAGTCAGTGGCACACCCGCGATCGAAATTCGCTGATTGCTGCTGAACCACCTCGTCTGAGGCGGCCACCAATTGATCGTCGCGCCGATTTGCTTTGCTTCGAAATGGACGTAGGAAATGCCCTCTTTAGAAAGCGCGGCAGCGAGTTCAATACCGATCGGCCCGGCCCCGACCACCGCCACGTCAAACATGTTCCGCGAAGTGTTCACGAGCATAGTATAGGACGTCGATCGAGTGCCGGGCACTTCCTTCGATCAGGCCGAAGCTGTTCGAAACATCCGAGACGCCAATCGGCATTTCAACTGACGATTTATGTCGATATGTATTGGCAGCGCATAGAAACAACGTTATCGGCGCACTAGAATCGTGGTGATCCAAAACATTCATACCGAAAGGCCACTTCCATGAAGGGCGACTGTGAAGGGTGCAAAAAACCAGCGACATATCACCTCACCGAAATTGAGGGTGGTCAGAAAATTGAAAAACATTACTGCGAGAGTTGTCCGCATGTGGCGGGCGAGTCAATTGCAGCCTCCAGCAAGGGGCACACGCCGATCAACGAACTTCTGACCAACTTTGTGCTTGCTCATCAGACGGGCATGGGCGCAGGTCCGACGATGCGTGATGTGGCCGAGTGCGAGGTGTGCGGCCTGACGTTTGCGGACTTCAAACAATCAGGCGTGCTGGGATGCGAGCGCGACTACACGACGTTCGAAAAAGACCTGACTCCCCTGCTTGCACGGGCGCACGAGGGTGCATCGCACCACATCGGCAAAGTGCCGGCAAGGCGCAACAACCCGGCGAGTCTGGGCACTGCGGCCGGGGCGATTGTGAAGAAGAAAAAGCCCGACCTGACGAAGCTGAAGCGCGAACTCCAGAACGCCGTTGAAAGCGAAGACTACGAACGCGCAGCCAAGCTTCGCGACCAGATTCGCCGCGCGATGGCGGAGTAGTGAATCAGATTTCGCGACCGAACAAACGGCATTACTGATAGCTTTCGAATCTCAAGAACTGAAACATTAAACCTGGCAAAACATGAAACTCTCCGATCTCACAACACGCGCCGGTGAATGGCTTCGCGGCTCAGGCCCGATGAGCGACGTCGTGATCAGTTCGCGTATTCGACTCGCGCGCAATGTGGGCGGGAGTGTGTTTGTCAATCGCCTCTCGCCGGTGAAGAGGCGTGAGGTCGAAAGGCGAGTTCGAGACGCCATCATTCAATCGCACATCGCCGAAAAGCGAGCCGAAAAGCTGATCTACGTCGATCTCGAGCAGGCCACCGATAACGATCGTCAACTGCTTGTTGAAAGACACCTCATTTCCAAGCAGCACGCCGCCGCCGAGGGCGCTCGAGGCGTCGCCATCACCGACGACGAAACCGTCTCGATTATGGTCAACGAAGAAGACCATCTGCGCCTTCAAGTCCTGCGCTCGGGCTTTCAGCTCGACGAAGCCTGGGAGCAGATCGACCAGCTCGACAACACCCTCGACGAGCAACTTGAATTCGCCTTCCACCCTCGATTTGGCTACCTCAGCGCGTGCCCCACCAACGTCGGTACGGGAATTCGCGTGTCGGTCATGCTCCATCTCCCGGCCATGAAACTCACGGGCGAGATTGAAAAGGTTTTTCGCGCCGCCAAGGAACTCAAACTCGCGGTCCGAGGGCTTTACGGTGAAGGGACTGAAGCGACGGGCGATTTTTATCAGGTCTCGAACCAGACGACGCTGGGCAAGGACGAGGCCGACATCATTGCGAATTTCCGCGACCGCGTGATTCCGAAAATCATTCAGTATGAACAGCAGGCACGCCGCAAGCTGATGGACGAACGCGCACCCGCCGTCGAGGACAAAATCTTCCGTGCGCTGGGTATTCTAAAGTCAGCGCGAATGCTGGCGGGCGAGGAAGTTCTGTTTCTGCTTTCGCATCTGCGTCTTGGCGTGACGATGGGCCGAATAAAGTCTGCGGACGTGAAGCTGATGAACGAGCTTTTTCTCATGACGCAGCAGGCGCACCTTCAGAGGATGCTGGGCAAGTCGCTCGAGGGCGACGCGAGGCGCGTGGCGCGTGCGGATTTTGTGCGATCGAAATTGGCGACGGTGAACTAGGGCTGTGCAACTTCTAGAATGTCAGTGGCACCGGTCTCCGACCGGTGGTCTGTTTTTGTATGTAAATATCTGGGTGTCACGTTTTGTGTACTCGCAATGCGTTCGGATCAGCCGACGTCCCGGCCGACGTTTCGGGCACGCTCTGGAGTACCAGAAGGTGGCACCCGGCTCGATGACCAAAACGAGTACAGGTCAGAGACCTGTACCACCAAACAGACGTCAGATGTGACCCGTAAATTCAGCCGTGACTTAGCATCAGAAAAACAACTTGCGACACGCTGCTCCGGCATCACAAGTCAATCGCCTTGTCCTATACTCTGGCCATGCCCCGCGATCATCTGGCCTTTCGCATCTCGACTGTTCACACCATCTGCGCGTCTCATCAATTGCGATTGCCGGGCAATGTGCTCGAGACGATGCACGGCCATAATTGGACGTTCACCGTTTGCGTCGGCAGCGACGCACTCGACGCCCTGCAGACCGTTATGGATTTCCACGACCTGCAGACAACTGTTACGCGAATTCTGGACAAGTGGCACAATCGGCATCTCAATGACGTCGAGCCATTTGTCGCGGGCGTGATCAACCCCTCGGCCGAGCGTGTCGCACAGGCTCTGGCGGCACTCATCGAACTTCCGCCGACGGTGGAGCTGATCTATGTCGAAGTGACTGAAGCGCCGGGGTGCTCGGCCCGTTTTTCGCCCGGCTGAATTTGATCGATCGTTCAAGATTATTAGTACTTCCATTTTGTGACTATCATTCGTGAATGATATTTCCTCTCTTGACCATCGTCGCAATCGTCGCCCCCGCTACTGCTCCTGCACAGATGGGCCACGCCGAGTTGGTTTACAAGGCGACCGTCGACCGCGCCGCGGTCGTGGCGGGTGTTGATGCGAAGCTGGCCGCGGGTGATGTGGCGGGTGCGCTCGCCATGATCAAGGAACTGGGCGAGAGATGGCAGGCCGCGATGGAGGCGACGACGCTGACAGACAGCGACGGCGAGAAATTGAAGGCCGTTCGCGATCGCCTCGCGTTCGAGCCGTTGATGGAGGCAAAGTTGCCCGCCGGTTTTCCGCCTTACACGCCGGTGGGCGAGGTCGAACTGAAGCAGTTCCCTGCGTACCGCGTCGCGAAAGTCGAGGCCGACGACGTCAAGGCCCAAATGGCCATGTTTTCACAGCTCTTTTTCCACATTCAAAAGAACAACATTCCCATGACCGCGCCGATCGAGATTCAACTCGCAACTGCGGGCGAGGGATTAACCATGACCGGCATGGCCTTCATGTACGAAAGCATTACTCAAGGCACGCTCGGCCAGGACGGCAACGTCAGTGTCATCGATGAGGCACCCGAATTGGCGGTCTCCATCGGCATGCGAGGCGAAATGAACCTCACTGACGTTCAACAGGCAAAGGCCAGCCTTGAAGCGTTCATTAGACAGCACGGCAATCTCGTCGCCTCGGGCGGCTTGCGCACGATGGGTTACAACTCGCCGAGGGTGCCGGAGGCGGATAAATACTACGAAGTACAGATTCCGGTAAAGGCTTCGGAGTGATCGAATCGCGCAGATTTTTGTTAAAATTCGAGACTGAAAAAATAACCGCCGCCGAGGGAGTTGAATCCCCCGGCGGCGGCGGTGCTTACGCTGAATCGTAGGAGAGATCAGAATTAGTTCAACAGGCTCAGGACCTGCTGCGGAATCGCATTCGCCTGGGCCAGCACGGACGTATTGGCCTGGGCAAGAATCTGGGCACGTGTGAGCGCGGCGGTTTCCCTGGCGAAATCGGCGTCGCGGATCGCACTCTCACTTGCGGTGACGTTCTCGAGTGTCACGCCCAGTGAGTTGATATTGGTCTCGAATACGTTTTTCTGAAGCGCACCCAATCGGCCGCGAAGTTGACTGACCTGGTTGATCGACTGCGTAATGATCGTTTGCGCCTGTGAGGTGTTTCCACTAACCAGAGAATTATTACCACCCGTAATAAGAGACGAAAGATAGCCGGTCACGCCGTTGCCGAGCTGACTTGTTGCGACGGAGTTCAGACCCAGATTATATTGACCGGGCCGGCTGACTTCAGAGCCGATCTGGAACTTTAGTCCACCGCCGGTGATGAAGATGGTCTTGCTGTTCGTGGTGTCGGCCGCAAACGCATCGGAGAGATCGACACTAAGGTCGAGCTGATCCGTACGGATCGAGGCGAGCTTGCCCTCGACCTGCGCCTGCACGCCGTTGATGCTGACAGTGGCGTCAACTCCCGCGTCTCGGTTGACGGTGGGCACGAACGTACCGGCCAGGGAGCGGACGCTGACGAACTGCGAATCGCCGTAAGCGGTTGAGTTGAGTCGCAAGTCGGCGCCCGAAAGCACGGCCGAGACACCCGTGGCGGTGGTGTACTGGTTAATGGCATCGCGGATTGAGCTCACTGATGCACCCGCACCAAGAGAGATCTGCTCGGTCCCGTTGATGCCGGCGATTTCGATCGTCGCTGCGCTGACCAGTGCACCGCCGGTGTAACCGACTGCCGCGAGTTCTGCGGAGTTAGTGACGACGATGTTGACCTGGATGTTGCCGTTGTCGGGCAGTCTGGCGCTGTTGACCGTCAGGGCCGCGATCGAGCTCGCCGCGATGCCGCTGGTGTTGTAGCCCAGCGACCCATTGAGCAACCTCCGCCCGCCGAACTGGGTGTTGTTGGCGATACGGTTAATCGAGTTGATGATCGAATCGACCTGCAGCTGATTGGCGTTGATTTCATCCTGGCTCAGCGCGCCCGTGTTGGCCGCCTCGACTGTGAGAGATTGAAGTTCCCGCAACTGGCTGCTGACTTCGTTGAGTGCACCCTCGGCGGTGTTGATCACGTTGCTGGCCCGGGTGGTGTTGTCCACCGCCTGACTGATTCCTGCGATTTCGCTTCGGAGCTTTTCGCTGGCAATCAACCCGGCGGGTGCGTCTTTGCCGGTGTTGATTCGCAGACCTGTCGACAAGCGCTGAAGCCTTGTCGAGAGATCCGAGTTATTCTTGTTCAGCGAGCGAATCGCCTGCAACGAACTGATGTTTTGATTAATACGGCTCATAGCAAACCTCCATGTCAACCTGGCCTAAGCGGCCGGGTGACGCATCCTTGCCGGCGAGTGCTTTTCCCGCACTCGCCGTCGTTGTCATTCCATTTCGCCTGTCAATTCCAAAAGACGGGCACACGTTGATCGGAGTTTTGTCAGCACAATTCAATCGGCGGCAACCATCCGGGGTTTGACCCGGTCGGCCGGGCCTGAGCCCGACTGCTTCCGTGCGATTCAATTGCGAGAACCCGCTTTCCGTAGCAGGCCCATCAGAACTTCATTTCTTCTGACCTGTTCACTTTCGGCAATCTACCCAGCGCAAACTTGAGCCGACTTGCGTGCAATTCGTGCCGAATTCACATTTCAACCCCTGTGCTGATAATCCCAGCCCTGACGTATCAATCCGACCGGCGGCAACATTTGCGCCCTCAAAAATTCTTAAAGCATCGTCACACTACCTCACACGGATTTTCTCCTCAACCGAAATTGCCCGGCGATCAAACCGATCGCCCTGCCAAGACCCGCCGCCATATCCGCCGCGATGACCCCACCAACCCGGCCCGCTTGACTGCCTGTCGTCCGTACGAACCCATAGATACTGCACCGTCGATTGCTCATAGCCCACAAATGCACCCGAGCCGCGACCTTCACGCGAGAGGTCCAAAGGAGGGTTGTAGCGGGTAATGGGCACGGCAAACGCGAGTGCCGCGACCGATCTGTACTTCCGCTCGCGATCAAAACGCATCGACGTCTCAGAATTGTTCGCCGATGATTTCAACGGTGTTGTCACCGGTGAACGCCTCGTGTAATTCGAAGAATCCGCACGGTTCGCCACACATCCGCCTGCCAATGCGAACAAGAGAAACGGAACTAAGCAAAGTCTCGATGTGACCACGCCTTGCATCAAGCAGCACGGATGCCAGCCCCGAAACACGCGGTTATCGACAAATCTATCATCGGCTGTATCGACCGTGGTTATTGGGCAACACGGCATGTTGCGACCATGCAACAACGTTGTGGTTCTAAATCGATCAACCCATTCACATTGCATGACTGTGGCTCGCGAAAAGCAGCTCGACTTCTTTCCAGTCGATCGTGCTAAACCATGCGGCGATATAGTCCGCTCTCTTATTCTGGTACTTGAGGTAGTACGCGTGCTCCCAAACGTCGATGGCAACAAGCGGAATCGCCCCGGCTGCAAGACGTGTGTCCTGATCGCCCATCGCGAAGGTCATCAACTGCCCGCTGATCGGATCGACAGCCAAGACGCCCCATCCGGACCCTTTGATGCTCAGGGCGACTTTGGTGAAATACGACTTAAAGTTGTCGAAGCTGCCGAACGTCTTATCGATTGCAGTGGCGAGTGTGCCGACGGGTGTACCGCCCGCGTCGGGCCCCATGATGCCCCAGAACAGCGTGTGCATGAAGTGCCCGCCCGCGTTGAAGCTGATGTCGCGCTGAAGTGCCTCGACCGCGGACGGCTCGATCTCCGCACCCTTCACCTGGGCGAGCGTTTGGAGCGCTTTATTGAGGTTGGTGACATAGCTCCGGTGATGCTTGCCGTGATGGAGCTCCATCGTGGCCTTATCGATGTGAGGCTCCAGGGCATCACTCGCGTAAGGCAAGGGCGGGAGCTTGTACTCGCCGTTCTCAAAACCTGCTCGAAACAGTTTGGCGAGCTTGCCGTCGCCGGAGTTATCTGTTGAGGCTTTGCCGACTTGCGCGAACGAGGCCGCGCCGGAAAGTGCGAGCAGCGAAGCGGGAATAGCGGCGGTCATCACTGAACGACGTGAAAGAGATCGATTTTCCATGGCAAAAGGATAATCGCTTCAAACGGAAAATGCATCGGGGAAAATCGTTTGATTTTGACCTGAAGCATGGTCGGCAAAGAAAAAGGCCGCGCCGAAAACATTCGGCGCGGCCTTCATTGGTTGAACACAAACGTGACCCTGTTCTATCGAATCTTGGTCTACCGGCTCTTGCGACGAAGCATGAGGGCGAACGACCCTGCGAGAACCGCGAGCGTTGTGGGCTCGGGTATCGCGACAAGCACTTGGTAATCGGTATAGATCGCAAAAGTCTGTGACGCAAGCGGTGAAATCGATGTATTCAAGTCGAAATAGCCAAGAAATAGGTTACCTATCGGAGTGAACCCGGAGCGGCTGTAAATCGGGTTGCCGTTGATGTAGTAAGTCGTCTCAGTAGGCGAACTAAACACCGTGATATCGAGCCACTGATTGCCGGGGATTCCAGTAACCGCGGGTGCTGTGTTATTGGTGAATGAAGCGGCATTCAAAAGAGCATCTTGTGCCACGTTGTCGAAGACGTTGCCAGTCGTGCCGGGAATGTTCTTGACGATAAAATTCGTGTCGGCGATTTCTTCGACGGAACCGTTGTAAACGCGAAGATCTCGGGCGAAACCACCGTCGACGGTTGAACTGAATGTTGTTCCAGCCGTAATGGGTCCAACACCAGCGGTCGGTAGCGCCGCCGTCAATCCGCTGACACCTGCTGATGTCGCGCCAATAATGGTTTGACCGCCCGCACCGATTGTCGGTCCGTTGACGCCCCAAAATCCGAATTCACTAGAGCCAGCACCGCCTGGCGTGAAATTGAGCCACGCATTGAAGCGAACCGCATAGGAATCAGATCCCACAGGAAGGGTGAGGGGAGAATTACGAACAAGCGCGATGCTTTGCGTGGCCGTCGTCGTACCCACGTCTGCCGGGACAAGGGGCGGCCCGGGGATTGCGGCGGTAAGGTCGTGTGCGGTCAACACTACGCCCACAGATGAACCGCCGGGTGAAACCGGAATGATGTTTGCAGGAAGATTGAATAGCTGCAATCCGGCCGCCTGCGAGCTCGCCAAGGGTCCGAACCTGCCACCGGACACAAAATTGAAGCCGGTCTGGACACTGGTATCAAAAGTATTTGCTACGGATGCCGTTCGAACAATATTCCAGCCCGCCAACGCAGAAGGCTCGTTGGTAAGCGTACCGTTCGTACTAGAAGTCCCAGGAGTCGCAAACGTTGTCGACAAAATAGGGATAGAGTATGTGCTGGAAACTGTCGAAAAAGGCGAAGGAGTTTGTGCAGTCGCTGTAGGCGAAGTGCCGACTGTGACTGCTGTTGCAAGGAGACAGGCTGGAAGAGCGGCGGAAAATGTGAAGAAATGGGACATGGATTCTCTCCTGAGAAAAAAGTTTTCTGAACCTGACTAAAGAAGAACCAGGGTACTAACGAATGTGCTTGTACGAAATAGCAGCTTTCTAAAAACTGCTCGGAAAAAGATCGGACTCTTTGACGGATTTGTCGGAGTCCGGCATATCGGCGGATTGGTCCGAATGACAATATCTGACTATTCCGAGGTCGCAAGCCCTTTATTCATCGAATTTCGTCAATTTTCTAAATAAAATTTCTG
>JBBQKP010000051.1:0-18649 GCA_038326995.1 Tepidisphaerales bacterium | reverse complement strand
AAGCGCGGCACGGTGCGGTGTGTTTATCGCAAAACCGAAGTCCCGATTCGCATTCACCACCCGGGCGGTAGCACCGTGGTGAAGGGCGTTGCGACGCGCAATCTCTCCGCACATGGCGTCGGATTCTTGTACGGCGGATTTCTCTACGCGGGCACGCGAATGGAAATCGTCCTCAAGCGACGCCTGGGCGGCGAGGACGTGCTGCGTGGTAAGGTCACCACGTGCACCCATGTCGCGGGCGTTTTGCATCAGGTCGGGTGTAAATTCGACGACAAGATTTTCCCCCGGCTTTATCTCGAACCGGGAAGCTATGAAGAATTGGACGTTGATATCCCCGAAGACACGACAAAGCTGAAGGGTAACGTGCTGTATCTCGACGATCAGGAAGTCGACAGGATGCTGCTCAAACATCACCTGAAGAAAACGCTGATCACCCTTGATGCGGTGAAGTCGCCCGAGGAGGCGGTCGAACGCATCAAGGCCACGACGTTTGATCTGGTCTTCTGCGACTTGAATCTGGAAAGCATGTCAGGCGAGCAGGCGGTGAAGACGATCCGCGCCGCCGGATACAAGGGACCGATTTGTCTGGTGACGGCCGAAACAAGCCCACACAGACTCAAGGCCGCACAGGATGCCGGGGCGGTCGGCGTGCTGTTCAAGCCCTACGAGCGCGACAAGCTGATCTCGCTGATGACCAACTATATCTCCTCGCCCGATCAGTTGATCATGAGTTCGATGTCCGACAACGCCGATATGGTGCCGATGATCGCAAGATATGTCGAAAGTATCAGGGGCACGTGCGTCGAGATCCAGCAGTCCATCGAGAACGACAACATCGACAAGATTCGAACGATTGCGATGACGATCAAGGGCACTGGCGTGGGCTACGGCTTCGCGCAGCTTTCTGAGGCCGCGAAGGAATCGGTCAAAAGCCTCGACGCGACCTGCTCCATTGGCGAGTCGCAGGTGCAGATTCAAAAGCTCATCGACATGTGTAAACGCGTGGGCGTGAAGCCCGGTTAAACGACCCGCACAAAACGATCACTCTGCCGATTTTATCAGACGCTGTCGATAACCATCCATTCCAACGCCCGCCAGATCGCGACCTGATAAATTGCATGCTTCTTCACAGGAGCACGCATCATGTCATTTTTATCCAACGGCCCCGTCTTTCGTTCTGTCTCAACCAAACGCCGCACGAGCAAGAACGGCAGATCGACCGCACGGCGGACCTCGGGTTCCAAATCCAGCGGGATGAAAATAGGTGGCTTCGGCCAAATGCTCGCACAATTGTCAGGCGCCGCGACTTTGCTCAGCGCATCGCGATCCCGCGTCGCACGGTGAAAGGTGGCTACTTTTTGGGCGCGACGGTTTCGAAATACCAACTGGTATAGTCGACGAACGCGGGACTGATTCCGCTCAGCTTCAACATCGAGTTGAGCTGCGCACGGTGAATCGTGCTGTGATTCATGACGTGCAAAAGCAGCCGGCCCAAGGGCGCTTCGTGGGCTTCACCCAATGTGTTGACGTAGCTGATTTTTCGCTCGAGTGCCGTGCGATCAAGCGACGCGAGATATTGAGAAAATTCTGCGTGAACCTGCGCCCACTTCGCTCGCACCGACGCACGCGGCTTCATCCCATCGTCGCGTGCGATCCAGCGCGGCGGCTCGCCCCGAAACCGTCCGAGCCACGCATCGTGTGCCGAGACCATGTGCAGTAAAAGTCCGTGAACATTGCCGTACGAAAAACCGTGATCTTTGAAATACGTATCGTCATCGAGCGAATCAGCCTGTTCGAGCTGTTTCAGGTCCGCCCATTTAACGTATTCGAAAAACTCGGCGAGTTGTGCGGGGTTGTCGTGCATCGCGCCCAATCTACCCGACGCCGACTGAAATTCACCTGTTGACAGTCACCTATTGAGAGAATGCCAGTCGGCCTTAGACTATGGCAATGTTCACACACGTCGTCTTTTTCTGGCTCAAACCCGACGCCCCTGCGAACGCGAAAGAGCAGTTGCTGAACGATTGCCGCGATTTGCTGGCGAAGATTCCGACGCTTCGCATTTTCGACGTCGGGACCGCCGCGATGACGCCGCGCGATGTCGTCGACAATTCGTACGACGTGGCCTTGCTGACGGTGTTCGAAGATTTGGAAGGCCATGACGTGTATCAGGTCCATCCGCTTCATCTTGAATTTATCGCACGCAACAAGCCCAACTTCGGCCGGGTTAAAATTTATGACTTCACCGGCGAATCCAGAGCTGAACCAAGACTTGAGTAAGCCCTGTTGACTCGAGCGATAGATCCTGCTCGGATCATAAATCCATGAGCTATTCGCCCGCCACCAATCGTTATGAAGTCAAGCCGAACTGGTTTCGCAGGTGCGGCGAGTCCGGTCTGATGTTGCCCGCGATTTCACTCGGCCTTTGGCACAACTTCGGCGGAGCGGGGACCGACGCCGTCAAAAGCGAAGGCGAAAGCGACCTGCACGAAAATTGTCGGCAGATGATCTTCACCAGCTTTGATCTGGGCATCACGCACTTCGACCTCGCCAATAACTACGGCCCGCCGCCCGGCAGTGCAGAAGAGCGATTCGGTAAAATTCTCCACGCCGACCTGGCCGCACACCGCGACGAACTGATTATTTCCACTAAGGCCGGCTAT
Organism: Tepidisphaerales bacterium; assembly: GCA_038326995.1. Classification (GTDB taxonomy): domain Bacteria; phylum Planctomycetota; class Phycisphaerae; order Tepidisphaerales; family Tepidisphaeraceae; genus JBBQKP01. The sequence continues at coordinate 15,986 of JBBQKP010000051.1, read as the reverse complement.
CGCATGTGGCCCGGCCCTTACGGCGATCTGGGTTCGCGTAAATATCTCGTCGCGTCGCTCGAACAGTCGCTCAAGCGGATGAAGCTCGACTATGTCGACATCTTTTATTCGCACCGACCCGACCCGCGAACGCCGCTCGAAGAAACCATCGGCACGCTCGATTCCATCGTCAAAAGCGGCAAGGCGCTCTACGCGGGTATCAGCAGCTACTCCGGAGCGGCCACGCGCGACGTCGCACTGCTGAATCAAAAGAACGGCTGGGCCAAGACGCTCATTCATCAGCCTTCCTACAGCATGCTCAATCGGTCGGTCGAGAAAGACCTTCTGCCCGTGACCGATTCCTTCGGCATCGGAACCATCGCGTTCTGCCCGCTGGCGCAAGGGCTTTTGACGGGCAAGTATCTCAAGAACATTCCCGACGACAGCCGCGTCAGGCAGCCCGACGGTTTCCTCAAAGAAAAGCAAGTGACGCCCGATCTCGTCGCCAAGCTCAACAAGCTGAACGACATCGCGACGGCGCGCGGGCAATCACTTGCTCAACTCGCATTGCAATGGGTGCTTCGCCCGCAGGGGCAGAGGGGCATCACCAGTGCGCTGATTGGCGCATCCAGGCCGTCACAGATTGTCGAGAACGTCAAGTCGCTTGATTCGGCTGCGATTACGAGCGAAGAGCTCGCGCGGATCGACGCGATCCTGGCGTGATGATCGAGCGGCTATTGAAGAAGCGGAATGCTGATTCTAAAAACCCGCCGTCGCTGCTTCCACGGCGCGAAGCAGCGCGCGTGCTTTGTTGAAGCATTCTTCAAACTCATTGGCGGGAATTGAATCGGCGACGACGCCCGCACCCGCCTGCACGTCGAAGCAGCCGTTCTTCCACACGATCGTGCGGAGGGCGATGCACGTGTCGAGGTTGCCAGCCAGGTCCAGGTATCCGACCGCGCCGCCGTACGGGCCGCGCTGGGTTGGTTCGAGTTCGTCGATGATCTGCATCGCGCGAATCTTGGGCGCTCCGCTTACGGTGCCGACGGGCAGGCTGACGCGAAGTGCGTCCAGTGCGTCATACTTCGCCGCGTCGAGTCGGCCCTCAACGCAGCTGCTGATGTGCATCACATGGCTGTAGCGTTCGATGGTCATGCACTCGCGCACGACGACGCTGCCCGTTTCGCAAACTCGGCCGATGTCGTTGCGGTGTAAATCCACCAGCATGATGTGCTCTGCACGTTCCTTAGGGTCGGCAAGGAGCTCGGCCTCGAGGCGCTGGTCGTCGGCGTCGGTCTTCCCGCGCGGCCGCGTTCCCGCGAGCGGCCTGGTCGTCACAACGCCGCCCTGCACGCGGCACAAAATTTCCGGGCTGCTTCCCACCAGCGTGCACCCGGGGCTCTTCAAATAAAACATGAAGGGCGACGGGTTGATCACTCGCAGCGCGCGGTACACATCAAACGGATCGGCAGGGCTGTTGACGCGCAATCGCACGCCCGGCACGTACTGAAAAATGTCGCCCGCGCGAATGTATTCCAATCCCTTGTTCACGCCCGCCTCGAACTGCTGGCGCGTCTGGTTCATCACGAACGTATCCTCGTCGCCCGGCGGTTGAAGCTCGCCCAGCGACAGTCGGCTGGGCTGCTGAAGCCTCTGCACGATCAGGTCAATTCGCTTGCACGCCTGCTCGTAAGCGATTCGGACATGCTCGTCATCCGCACTCGCCTCGACGCGCGCGTCGGCGATCACACTGAGCGTCTTATCCACGTGATCGAAGACGACCAGTTCGTCATAAAGACCGAACACGACATCGGGCAGATTGCGGTCGTCGTGTGGGGCGTGATTGAGTTTTTCGCGTTCGTAATACCGCGCGAGTTCGTAGCCCGCATAGCCGACCAGCCCGCCGGTGAATGTCGGCAGCTCGGGCAGGCGTGCGAGCTTGTGCACGCCGATGAGCCGCCGAAGATCCGCGAGCGGATCGAGCGTGTCGAAGTTCTGAATCTGCTCGCCGCTGATCCAGAGCTGAGCGCGGCCGTCCTTGCACTGATAAACCGCTCGCGGGCGAGTCGCGATAAAACTGTGACGCCCGACACGCTCGCCGCCGACCACGCTCTCAAGCAGGAACGCGTGCTCGTCTCGGCCCAGCACCTCGAACGCCGTGACTGGCGTCAAACGGTCTGCCAGAAGTTTTCTATAGACCGGCACGATGTCGTGCGCTTTCGCAAGGCGCGCGAACGTATCGAAATCCGGAAGATAGCGCGGCAACTTGCTCGTCGAAGTGGCAAACATGAATCAGAAGAGGATAAGCGGTTGCGACCACAACTTCACGCGCACAAGTTCGAAGTGATCGCTACGCGGCCGCGATCAGCATCACGACCGCGTGCGCCGCGATCGCCTCGCCTTTGCCGATCGCGTCGCATCCTTCGTTCGTGCCGGCCTTCACGTTCACAAGCTCCGCGCCGGTCAGGTGCTTGATCTCGGCGGCGATCTGCGGCTTGAACGACGCGAGCTTGGGCCGTTCTGCGAGAATCATCACGTCGATATTCCCCACGCGATAGCCCGCCTTCTTGACGTCGGCCATCACGTTCTGCACGAACACGCGAGACCGCACGTCGCGCCACTGCGGGTCGGTGTTTTTGAATCTCTCGCCGATATCACCCAGGCCCAGTGCACCCATGAGCGCGTCGACGAGCGCGTGCAAAACCACATCGCCGTCGGAGTGTGCGACGGGCGAGATGTCGTGCGAAATGATGACGCCGCCCAGAATGAGCGTGCCGCCGGTCTTCAGGCGATGCAGGTCGTAGCCGTGTCCGATGCGGGGAGTCATGCGGGTGTTCCTTTGAAAAATAAATTAGTTACCGACCGCCCATACGAGGCTGGCCATGAAGCCCAGGATAAGCAGAAGCGACTCCGTTTTGCCCATCGCGCCGCCGCGCCACCGCCAGACGATAAGCACGATTGCGACGGCGAAGATCAGCGGCACGAAGCGAATCGCCGCGGGAGGCATGGATGCGGGCGAAGTTAGCGGTGATTCTTCGCCGAGCCAATTCGTTACGAAAGTTGGCCATGCCGATGAAGTGCGAACATTTTCAAGAGCGGCCGACAGAAGCAGGATCAAAGGCAACACCACGCCCAGCACGCGCAGTGCGAAGTAGACGGCCGCATCCACACGCAGTGAGACGGGCTGTTTAGCTAAGATCGGCGTAGCGTCGGGTGCAACGATCGGCGCAACGATCAGTCCAGCGATCGGCGCAACGATCAGTCCCTGCGCGTTCTTCACCGTCGGCACGCGCTGCATTTCGTCCATCACCAGCGCCATACCCGCGATCGGCGCGAGAATGAAAGCGCCCATCACCGCGTCGGCAGGCATGTTGTAGAAATCGTCCAACGTCACCAGCCCCGCGAGTGCGAAAGCGACGGCGAGCAGCGTGGTGAGAATGGCCGTCACGCCAGCGAATGAGCCTTTAGCGGGCGCGGTTTGGTTTTGATTGGAAGCGTCATCCGACTTCACCGCAAACGTCGCAACCACGCCGATCACGAGCAAGAGCAGCGCGTGCACGATTGCGCTCGCGGAGTCGAATGTCGGCAAGCGAAGCGTCATGCCCGCGACGATCACAACGGGCAAAAGCAGATTCGCACGGCGACTCGATAAGCCCTTGCCCAGCCCGACCATCGGCCCGACCGCGAGCCCGAGCGTCAGCACCGCCGCCGCCGCGCCGACGCACAAGATGATCCCCGCCTCTTCGCGTCCGACCAGCGTCAATGCCACCGCCACACTCGCCATCGGCCACGTGCTGAGCCAGAGCTTGCCCGGCTGAATCGAGAACGTCCCGCGCGAAGCGAACCGCAGCGCGACGTAAAGCGCCGCCGCACTCGACGCGATGATCGCGAAGCTGCCCGTGGGAAGCGAGGCGGACTGTGCAAGAAAAAGCGAAGGCAACACTACTTTGATCCTTCGTTTGTCGCACTTTCCCACTTGGTCGCCTTGAGGTACCAGGCGATGAAATCATCGACGCGCTTATCGTGGGCCGGGTCGAACTGCTGCCTTGAGCTGTCCGCATCAAACCACGCGACTGTTTTGCGTACGCCTTGTGCGAACGTGGTCGTAGCGCAATAGCCCGGCACGAACCGCTTGATCTTGCTGTTATCAAACACGACCGACCGCGCCTTATCGCCGATGAGCGAGCCTTCCATCGAGCTGTCCCATTGCGCCAGCACGTCGGACGGGACGTGGACGATGGACGGCTTCACGCCCGCCGCCAGTCCGATGACTTGGTAGATCTGGTCCCATGTGATGGACTCGTCGCTGGTGATGTGGAACGCGTGCCCGACCGCGCGCGGCTCGCCCAGCAGGCCGACGAGACCTTTGGCAAAATCGCTGGCATGGGTGAGGCACCAGAGGCTGGTCCCGTCGCCGTGGACGATGACGGGCTTGCCCGCGCGCATTCGCTGAACGACGGTGAAGCTGTTGCCCGCGCTGATGACGGCCGGGACGAGCGTGTCGCCGTAGGTATGGCTCGGCCGAACGATCGTCATCGCGAGCCCGCGGTCAATGTAAGCCTTCATCAGAAATTCTTCGCACGCGATTTTATCGCGCGAGTATTTCCAATACGGATTCGCAAGCGGCGTCGATTCGGTGATGACGTAATCGCCGGGCGGCTTTTGATACGCGCTGGCCGAGCTGATGAAGACGAACTGGCCTGCACGTTTTTCGAAGAGTCGCAGTGAACGTTCGATGTGTTGAGGCGTAAACGCGATGAAATCCACGACGGCATCGAACGTGAGCCCGGCCAGCGCTGCTTCGGCCGCCTTCTCGTCGTTGATGTCGCACGCGATGACTTTCGCACCAGTAGGCGTGAGGTGCGTTCGGCGATTGCGGTTGAGGAGATACGTCTCGAAGCCGCGCGAGAGGGCGAGTTTCGCACATTCCGTGCTGATGATTCCCGTGCCGCCGATGAAGAGAATTCGCATGGCGGAGATGATAGTGTCGCCGGGGCGGGAGTCGAAGGCGGGAATGGCGGGAGACGAAGGCGGCAGGGTGGTGTCCGGCGCAACGGCTTCCGCGCGATGGCAGAACGGCGGTTGAAAACCAGACAACTGGCTTTTCCGGGCATCACCAAGACTTTTCCGGGCATCACCAAGACTCTTACGGGCATCACCAAGACTTTTCCGGGCATCACCAAGACTCTTACGGGCATCACCAAAACTTTTACGGGCATCACCAAAACTTTTCCGGGCATCACCAAAACTTTTCCGGGCATCACCAAAACTTTTCCGGGTATCACCAAAACTTTTCCGGGCATCACCAAAACTTTTACGGGCAACCCCGTGCCACTTGGCAGAGCTGAATCGAGCGGAATTATCGGAGGCGGCAGACGAGAACCACTTCGATTGATTCTCGTGCGGCTGGATGCAGGGCGGCGGTCCATGCCGCTGCTGCGTCAGGGAAGGTCTTATCGGCGAAGAGGTCGGTGCCGTCGGCCACTACTTGCTCATGCTCTTGTAGCACGCTTCGACGACGGTCAATGCGCGAAGCGCTTCGTCCAGCGAGGGCGAGGGCGTTGTCTTGCCGGTCATGCAGTCGCGAAAGTGTTTGGACATCAACGCAAGGCCCGCCAGCTTCGGGTGCTGAAGTTTGCTGAGTTTCGGCTCACTCAGTTTGTGCTCATTCTTTGTGCCAAAGCCGCGATACAGGACCGCGCCGTCGCGCGTGTAAACATCGAGACAGCCGCTCGTGCCGTGCAATCGTGCGACTACGCCTTGCTGCTGCGGCGGCTGATTGAGTTGCCACGCGACAGACAGTTCGACGACCGCGTTATCGAGTTGGAACGTCGCCGACGCGGCGTGCTCGACGGACGTCGCTTCGTCGGTCGGCTTGATGCGCGAAGCGAACACGCGCGTCGGCAACACGCGCGACGCCAACGCGCCCGACGCCAACGCGCCCGACGCCGGGCCGGACGCGGTCAGGTGCATGGCGAGGTCGATGAGGGGAAGGCCAAGGTCGAGCAGTGCGCCGCCGCCCGAGCGCTCGGGCGATTGGTACCAGCCCGTCCCGGCCGGGACTCCGCGCGTGCGGGTGTGTGAGAGTTTGACGAGCCTGATCTCGCCGACGAGCTGTTTCATCAGCGCGGCTTTGGCGCAGACTTCCGAAGCGCCGAACCGCCTGGTCATCGCAGGAAGCACGGCCTTGCCGCTCGAATTGGCGGCGCGGATGAGTTGCTTTAATTCCTTGGTCGTCCTTGCGACGGGCGATTCGATCAGCACATGAATGCCGCGTTTCAGTGCAGCACACGCGGCGGCGACGAGCAGATCATTGGGCAAAGCGACGACGACCGCGTCGTACACCCCGACGGCCAGCAGCTCTGAAAAATCAGCGAATTCGCGTGCTCCGGCGTGCTGTGCGACGACCTGCCCTCGCCGCGCCGGAATCGGATCGGCGACTGCGACGAGCTGCATCCCGGCAAACTGCACCAACGCATTTGCGAGCGCCTGACCAGATCGGCCGGCACCGAGAAGTGCGAGAAGGACGGGCTTGGAAGACATGACTGTTGCGCGATGCGAGAGTTGAATTAACCCGCGCTCGCTACTTCTTTTTCCCCTCAGACTTTGCACTTTCTGACTTCAACCCGTCTGACTTCAAAGCATCCGACTTCAGGCCCAGCGCGATCTGCAATACCTGATCGGCATTGTCCACGAGGTGGAAGCGAAGCGTTTCGCGCACCTCTGCAGGAAGCTCGGGCATGTCCTTGGCGTTACGTTTGGGGATGATGACTTCGCGAATCCCGGCCTGCCTTGCCGCAAGCGTTTTCTCCTTGAGACCGCCGATGGGAAGGACGAGTCCGCGAAGCGTGATCTCGCCCGTCATGGCGATGTCGGGCCTGACGGGCTTGTTGAGCAGGAGTGACGCGAGCGCGGTAAACATGGCGATGCCGGCGCTGGGGCCGTCCTTGGGAATCGCACCCGCGGGGATGTGGATGTGGATGTCGCAGTCGGCGAATTCCTTGGGGTCGATGCGCATCGCGTGTGCACGGCTCTTGAGCAGCGAGAGCGCGGTGGTGGCGGATTCCTTCATGACGTCGCCGATCTGGCCCGTCAAAATGATCGCACCCTTGCCGGGCATTTTCGTCGCTTCGATGAAGAGAATCTCACCGCCGACGGGAGTGTAGGCCAGGCCAGTTGCGACGCCCGGCACGCTGGTTCGATCGGCGAGTTCGGGTTCGTACTTGGCCGGCCCGAGGGTCTTCTCGACGTACTTCGGATCGACTTTGACGCTGGTGGTTTTTCCCGCGACGACCTCGGCGGCGATAGCGCGGCCGACCGCGCCGATGTTTCGCTCTAAGTTTCGAACGCCCGCTTCCCGCGTGTAGCTCTTGATGATGAGCTTGAGCGAGGGATCGAGGAAAGTCGCCTGCTTTCGCAGAAGGCCGTTGGCTTCGAGCTGTCGTGGCACGAGGTATTGGCGTGCGATGGCGAGTTTGTCGGTCTGTGTGTATCCGGGGATTTCGATGACTTCCATGCGGTCGCGCAGAGGTCCGGGCACGGAGTCCATGGTGTTTGCGGTGGCGATGAACATGACCTTGGAAAGGTCGAATGGGACGTCGAGATAGTGGTCGGTGAAGGTGTGATTCTGTGCGGGATCGAGCACTTCGAGCAGGGCCGAGCCCGGGTCGCCGCGGAAGTCGGCACCGAGCTTGTCGATCTCGTCGAGCATCATGACGGGATTGCGTGTGCCGCACTTGCGAATTTCGGAGATGAGCCTGCCTGGCATGGAGCCGATGTATGTACGGCGGTGACCGCGAATGTCGGCTTCGTCGCGCACGCCGCCCAGGGCGACTCGAACGAACTTTCGGCCCATGGATTCGGCGATGCTTTTGCCGAGCGAAGTTTTGCCCACGCCGGGCGGGCCGACGAAGCAAAGGATCGCACCCGCCGGCGCGGAATAGGCGATTGATCGCGGCGAGACATGATCGGGATTCGCCTCTTTTGCGGCCAGCTCTTTGGCGGTGAGATCGCTTTTGAGTTTAAGCACGGCCAGATATTCCAGGATGCGACGTTTGACCTTTTCAAGATCGTGGTGGTCGCGATCGAGAATCTTCTGCGCCGCGGCCAGATCGATGACGTCGGTCGTTTCTTTGGTCCAGGGCAACTCGCCGATGATTTGAAGGTACGAGCGAATCACGCCGTATTCCGGGCTGGCCTGTGGAATGGATTCCAGGCGCGCGAGTTCGCGATTGGCCTCTTTCATGACGGTTTCGGGCGGGTCAGCGGCTTCGATCTTGATACGCAGATTGTCGGCCTCAGTGTTGCCGTCGCCGTCGGCCTCGCCGAGCTCTTTGCGGATCGCCTTCATCTGCTCGGCAAGCCAGTAGCGGCGCTGATTCTTGTCGATGCTTTCCTTGACCTGCGATTGAATCTTGGATTGCAGTTCCAACACGTCGAGCTGCTGCGCGAGGCGTGATGCGACGGCGCGAAGTCGCGACTCGACATTGAGGTCTTCCAGCAGCTTCATCTTGTCGGCGATATCGACGTTGAGATTCGCCGCCAGGAAATCCGCAAGGGCACTCGGCGCGGTGATGGAGTTGATGACTTGCTGCACTTCGTCGGGCGTGTTGGGAGAGAGCTCGACGACGCGATTCGCCTGAGCGCGGACCGAACTCACCAGCGCATCAAATTCGGGCGAGGTCGGCGCGATTTCGTCCAGCACTTCGATTCGCCCCAGCATGAACGGGTCCATTTTTTCAATCGCGACCAGTCGAAAGCGGGCGATGCCGTGGACGATGATCGATTGATTGCCGTCGGAGAGTTTGAGCAGCTTGAGAATAGATGCGGCGACGCCTGTGGTGTGCAAGCCGTCGGCACTGGGGTCTTCATCGTCGGAATTTTTCTGCGTGATGACGCCGACGAGCTTGTCGCCCGGCATGACTTCATCGAGTAGCGCTTTGGAACGCGGCCGTCCGACAGACATGGGCAGGACGGTTCCGGGAAAGACGATGAGATTCCGCAGGGGCAAGATCGGCAAAAGGTGCGGAATGGTTGTGGTCTGCAGTGCGTTGCCCGAGCGCACGACGGTTCCGGTGGGAGTGCGAGAGACGATTGTGGAGGATTCGGACATGGGCTTTCGTACTGTAAAACGACAAAGTGATAAAGAGAGGAAATCGGTCTGAGAGATGAACTATTTCTTGGGCAATTCGATCCAAAGAAGCCCGTCGCGATAGGCGGCGGTGATCTTGTCTTGAACCACATTATCCGGCAGTTCAATTTCACGTCGAAAATTGCCGTGATCAATCTCCATCACCTGCACACGCGCCTTGGCCGATCTTGATTCTGATGTCTTGTCCGCGAACGCGACTTCGCACACCTCGGCCGGACACGCGGGCGATTCGCGCCTGCCTTTGATGTGCAACCGGTTCTCGCTGATCGACAGGTCAATCTCATGCCGCACCACGCCTGCGATCTCGACGCAAATCACCAGGGCCAATTCCGTCTCGTAGATGTTGATGTTGGGCGTCCAGGTCTCGTCCGTGTAGAAGCCGGAAAAATCTTTGCCCATCCGCTCGATCATTTTTCCCATCGATCGGGCAAGGTGAGCGAACGGTTCTGATGCGGTTTCAGTGGGCATGGATGATGAGTTGAGATTTTGACACGAAGCGGCGCGCGGGGAAATCGACGAACGACTGTGGCCCCACGGGTGGACTCTGCCGCTTATCTTCCCCGGGGCAGTATCCTTTCCTCCTTGAGGACGATGTTGTTATAGCGAAGAAGCGTGCCTTTGGTGCGCTCGAGGTTTGATAGGGCAACATTGTAATTGGCGATGGAAGCGGCTTCACTGCTTGCAGCTTGCGCGAGGTTCTCGAGCAGGCTTAGCTTCAGATCGACGAATGTCGGCGTGAGCGGCTCGCCCGCACGCTCTCGGACTTCGATCGCGTCCAAGGCGTCCTTTGCGGCGAAGGCGCTCTGTCGCGTGCGGACCATTTCCTGCCACGTCGTATCGATCTCGCGGATCGCGCGCTGGACGTCGGTGGTCACCTGATCGATGGTGGCCTTGTAGCTTGTGATTGACTGCATCAGCGTAAGCTGCTGGCGGCGGTAGATCGCCCGTGCGACGCCGTTGCCGATGGGGATTTCGAATTGAAACCCGACAGCGGCGGTGTAATTGGCGCCGTCCTCGCCTCGAACGCTGGCAACGTTCCCGGTAGCGCCCCCGAAGGTCTCGTCGACGCCGTTGAGCCCGCCGCGCAGGACGAGATCGAGCTGCGGTAAAAGGTTGTTTTTCGCGACATTGAGCGTGAGGCGGGCATTGTCCACACGGAGCTGTTGCTGAGCCAGTTCGAAGCGATATTGCAATGCGGTTTCGACCTGTTCTTTCGGATCTACGATGATCTGCTGTGTCACGGCGGTCGTGTCGGTGGAGATAAGTGTTCCCCCGCCCACCGGATACTGCGGATCGTTGATCAAGAGCTTGAGCTGATCCGACAAGTCGCCAACACGCGATCTGGCGCGAACCAATATGGCGCGTCGGCTCTCGACGCGGGCGTTTGCCTGGCTGATGGACACACGCGAGGCGTCCTGGTCGCGGCGCTGCCACAGGATTTCCGCATAGGAAAGAGTCCGTTCGAGAAGTTCCTGCTGAATCTGAAGGTCGCGCTCCGCCTGGGCGAGCTGCCAGTAGATTTGCTCCACATTGGCAACGGATTCTTCGACCTGCCTCCGAAAATCAAGGGTACTGACGACCTGGTTATTGCGGTTGATGACAATTCGCGCGCGATTGACTTCGAGTCCGAAATCACGCAACAGAGGTTGCGTGAGCTGGAGGTTGAGAATGGACTCGTAATTGGTCGTGCCGTTGTCGGAGAAATCCTCCGCGCGTTGCCCCTGCGCAGAGATTTCGATCTGCCCGCCCGAGGGAAGGAGTTGGCGAATACCGGTTTGTGCGGTGATGTTGAGTGCGTCTGAACGTGATTCCGGACCGCCGAATGATTGACGAGACAGGCCCGTGGGCTGATCGTTGCGTGTGGCCTCAAAGCTGCCGAAAAGGGTGGGGGCGAATCGCTGCTCCGCCTCAACGACACGCGCCTCGTCAATGCCGGGCAGATAAGCACTAACGCGAATGTCGTTGTTGCTGACGACGGCACGCTGCACCGCATCTCGCAGGTCAAGCTTGATGGTGGCGGAAATCTGATCGAGTGGCCTAAGCAGTGGGTCGCGTCCGAGTTTGTCCGGGCCCTTCGACGGGTCGGTCGATAAATACGGGCTGTCAAGTTTGTCGGATCGGTCGAGTCGCTCTGCCTGAAGGATCGTGGAGGCGGCCTGCCTCTGGCGATCGCCCAGTGCGCGCGGATCGAAGATCTCATCCGGCGGGGTCGAGATGCAACCTGAAAGCAGGCTGGTGAGAGTCACAGGGACGGCAATCGACAATACCTGGTGCATGGATCGCGAAATTGTGTTGCGGCTTGAGGTCGGATGGCGGTTGGTCATATTCATTTACCCGATTCGAGTGAGAGGCGAGCGTCGCCAGTTTGTTCTTCCGAGAGATCATCGGTGAGGTCTTGTGCGAGATAGAAACTATCGGCAGTCACGCGGTTATCGCAACAACGCGGACAGAAGCAAGACGCCGCGACGTGCGTTAAGATTGCACCGCGAACTCGATCCGGCGAAAGTAGCCCGCCAGGTGAGCCTGAAAAAATATCGAGTACCAACATGCCTATCACTCCCGACACGTTTCCGCCCGTCATCGAAGGTACGAGGATTTTTTTGCGTGTCCCACGCCAAGGCGATGGCGCCGATGTTTATAAAGCGATCGTCGAATCACGGGCGGAATTTCTGCCCTGGCTTCCCTTCGCACGCGAAGACCCCGCGGTCGCCAAGAGCGAGCAGTGGGCTAGTCTACAGCACGCGAAATTCATCCGAGGAGAGGCCTTCGGACTGCTCGTCTTTGATCGCTTCACTCATGAACTTGTCGGTTCAAGTGGATTCGCCGAAGCGAACTTCGCCACGGGCGAATGCGAGATCGGCTATTGGATTCGCACATCTCGGTCGGGTCGGGGGTTGATGAGCGAGGCAGTGCTGACGCTCTGCGACTTTTGCCTGTATCAGGCCCAGATGCATCGCGTGGAGATCCGCACCGATCCCGCGAACATCAAGAGCATTGCCGTCGCATTACGCACGGGATTTTACCTCGAATCGCGACGGACTCGAGACGCATTGACGCCCGATGGAATTCCGCGCGACACGCTGGTATATGTGCGAACGAAATAAGTTCGGTTCCGAGCTGTCGCACTATTGATCTAAAGCGACTGAATTTATGTGCAAATCAAACGGCTGAAAGCGATCGCTACCGTCGCCTGATACCGTCGCCTGATACCGTCGCCTGATACCGTCGCCTGATACCGTCGCCTGATACCGTCGCCTGCTACCGTCGCCTGCGTTGGAGCATGATCAAACTCACACCCATAATCGTGAGCATCGTCGCCGGCTCGGGGCTGGTGGCTGCGATGAAATTGAACGGCACGACCACCTCGCCGCGAAGTAAATTGTTCAGCACATCGCGGCGGAAAGTTTCGTGATCAGGCGTGCTGAGAATTCGCGTCCAATGTTGTCCATCGACGCTCGTCCACAGTTTCAGGTTCTCTTCCAAGAGCCCCAGACGAGCGACGAGAACGTCGTCATATCGTACAGTGATGTCGGCCAGTGTGAACGTGCCGGCATTATCGAGTTGCCAAAGCCCGACGGTTGTATTATCGAGCGGGCCTCCTACGCTTGAAACTCCAAATACGCCCGATTCACCGGCGATATCGAGTTGCGAAATGGTGGCGGGCGTGAGCGAGGATTTGCCCTGAAAATTGATCCATAGCGCGTTAGTGCCCGTCAGCTCTTCGGGCGAATTTGGGACATCAGGCATCGGCGCGTTAAACGAAACGGGCTGATCATTACCCAGTACTCGGCCGTAGGTTCGGTCGATCGTGGTTTGCTGAAAGTCGCCGGGAGAGTAGCCGCCCACAAGTGAGGTCTGTCCGGTATACACAACGCTCTCAATGACATTCTGCAAAGGCGTGTTTTGCGACACGCGCTGGACCGACGTGCCATCTGAATCACCCGACACGGCTTGATTTTGCGCCGTCGAATTTTGCTGCTGAGTGATCGGCACGTTGTAGCTGGGCTCCTGTTCGAAGACACCGCCAAAACCCGAACCACCAGAACTTGAACCACCAGAACTTGAACCACCAGAAACTTGACCGCCAACCACTTGTTCGCCCGACGGCGCGGTTCCGACGAATGTCGTAGTTGTACTACGCGGGGTCTGGTTATTGCTGGAAATTACAGTAAATCCGGAGTTCTGCGCCGTTATCGACGGTGGGGCCTCGAGGACTGAGGAAACAGGCGTCATCCCAATGGACGTTTCACTTGCCGGCGGAGTTTGAGAAGAAGCATTGGAAATCGACGCGACCGGAACACGAATGATTGAATGACTCACCCCATTTCGCGGCGGCAAGACGGATGCGGCGTCCAGCGGCTCGAACACGCTGGGGCCGACGGGTTGCTGGGCGACCGTGGTGATGCCCGATTCGGGAGAACCGAACGTCGCTGCTGAGGTGAAGTTTAATGTTGACTCGGGCCGGGTGACGGGCGTGGGTAAATCGCGAGCGTCGTCGAGCGTATTCGCCGTCTGTGTCCCGCGGCCAGCATTGCGATTGCCAGTGCTCACCACAAGCGATCCGGTCGAATGCGACGACGTCCTGGCAACGTTTGTTGAATTGTGAAGCGACGGTGTCGGCAGACCCGCGATGTACTGCGGATGGGCTGAAGCGCCGATGATTGAGGATGCGAAAGAACTGACCGAAATGCGAGTTGATGAGTCTGATGCAGTATCTCGGGACGCGACGGCCGCATCGACCCTCGTCGAGATCCTTGCGTCAAAATTCGAACTTATCGCGGGGTTGATCCGGAGCGGGAAGGGCACGTAAGTGCCCTGCTGAGAAATTGGGACCAGACTGGGTGGGGAAACGGGCGCACTGTCATTGATGGCGAGTGGCGAAAGGCTCGGTGCTTGAAAGAGTGAGCGAAAGAGATTCGTCGGCGCGAAGGTTTTCATCGCCTGTTGAATGACGTATTCGACCGCATCGGGAATCGCCCGGGCGGCTCCGGAAGTGAATCCAAGCACGCCCAAAGCGAGTGTGCCGATGATGGCAGGTCTGACTCCGCCGACCATTCCGCCCTGGATGATGTTGCGAAATCCTGTGCCCCATCCCGTGGCGCCGCCCATGGCATCGCGAATGATCGCCAGCAGCGGGTCGATGAGGTGGTTTGACTGGAGCGAGACGTTGGAGGTGAACAGGGATGAGGCGTGCGCTGATACTGCCTGCCCGGAATGCGAGGCTGCAAAAGCGCCCGTCGGAGAGAAAATTCGACTCGCCACATCGCTTGGAATCACAACCGCCAGCACTCCCGCGAGGGCGGCCGAATCCATTACGATACCGCGTTTAATCAGTCGTTTGCGAAGCTGTTCGCGTGCGCGGTGAAGTCGAACGCCGAGCGTATTGGCTTTGATATTGAGTTGTTCGGCCATCTCCGCACGCGAAAGTCCTCCGAAATAGTGCAGCACCAGGGCCATGCGGTACCCCGCATCAAGGTTCTGAAGTTCTTCGTGCAAGACGCGCTTGGATTCGCTCAAGTCGGCGTTGTGGTGAGAGTTTGAATGAACGATTTCGGCGGTCATGGTCGATTTGACGTTCTCGCGCTTGAGGCGCCGTTTGCGACCGCGGATGCTGTCGAGCGCGAGTCGGTGCGCGACTTTCTTGAGCCACGGGCCGGGCATTCGCAGGTCTTCACCAAGTCGAGCCTTCGCGGCGAGGGTGAGGAAGGTCGCCTGTACGACGTCCTCAGCGTCATGGTTGTCACGTGTGACACGCAGTGCGGTCGAGTACACCATGCCGCCGTAACGCCTGACGAGTTCGTCAAAACCCAGCGGCACTGCTGGAGAGTGCACGACCTGTGAACTAATCTGCGCGTCGCAGACCGAAACTTGAACGCCGTCGACGGCGGTGCTTGGTTGCGCATTTACTGATTTCGCTTCAACGCCATTCGTTTGCGATTCGTTTCCGCGAGCTTCGAGGAAAATGGGTTTCAAGCCTGGCCGGTTTCCGATCTGTGGGGGGTCTGTTTTGAACGTATCTTGATATCCCAGATGTTTACGGTCCGGTCTTCTATGAGAACAGACGTCACTCGTCTCGGTTTATTACTCACACGCTAGGTACTGAATCATGGTATTGTACAGCCCGAGCCGCCATCAAACGACCAAAAAACCTTTCTAATTTCATAAATGCTTTGAAAGAAATGGCTTGTGAAGCAAGAATTCGTTCCCGCCGACGCACTTTCGCCTACGGCAAGCCAGTTGCAAGAATGATTAAAGATTTTCATTTGGGCGAAACGCGAACGATCACATCTGGCTGATTAAGCACGAGGTAGATGAATCCGTCGGGCGAGGTCTGCACGTCGCGCACTTTGCCAAAATCGGCGAGGATTTTTTCCTGCTCAATGACCTTACCGTCCTCAATCACGACTCGCCTCACTTGCCTGCCAGCGAGTGCGCCGATGAAGAGTTGATTGTTCCACTTGGCAAAGCGATCGCCCGAGTAGAAATCCATTCCACAGACTGCGATCGACGGTACCCAATAGGTCGCGGGTTGTTCCATGCCGGGCGCCTCGGTTTTGTCGGTGATGGGCGTGCCGTTGTAGTTGATGCCGTAAGTGATGACAGGCCAGCCGTAGTTTTTTCCGGAGGCCATGAGGTTGAGTTCATCGCCCCCGCGCGGGCCGTGCTCACACGACCAGATTTGCCCGGTTTGGGGGTGCATGCTGATGCCTTGAATGTTGCGATTGCCGAATGTGAAGATGCTGGTCTGTGCGCCTTGTTCGTTGACGAAGGGGTTGTCTGAAGGAATCGACCCGTCGCGATTGATACGATGCATCTTTCCATTGGGGCGGGTCTTGTCCTGTGACTGTGACTGGTT
>JBBQKP010000050.1:0-18897 GCA_038326995.1 Tepidisphaerales bacterium | reverse complement strand
GGCACGATCGTCGTCGTCGGTAATCGCGGACGCATCGAAATCGACCCGCGAAAAATCATGGCCAAGGAGTGCAACGTCACCGGCGTCGCCCTCTGGGCGGGCGGCGCGACCGCACTCGCCCGCGCCTTCGCCGGAATTAGTGCGAGTCTGAAAACCGGCTCGATCCAGCCCATTGTCGGCGTCGAACTGCCGCTTTCGAATGCCGACAGGGCGCACGATCTGGTCATGCAGGAAGGCAGCTTCGGGAAGATCGTCCTGCTGACGTAGGGAAGATGGTTCAGTTACAGCGCGTTCACAGCCTTCGCCAGATCGACATCGAGCTGCGTCACGCGGCCGTCGGCGTCGTGCGTCGAAAGTGACAATTCGACCGTCGAATACACGTTGTGAATCTCCGGGTGATGATTCCGCTGTTCCGCCTCGAACCCGACGCGGACGATGAAACCGATCGCCTGCCTGAAGTCTTTGAACTTCCATGAGCGGACCAATTTGTTGTCCGACACCGCCCAGCCCGGAAGACTGACGAGGGCGGCGGCGATCTCGCGCGGCGAGAGCGCGACGGGGCCTGTGGTTTTGTTCGCGGGTTTCTTGATGGTCTGCTTGGCGGTTTTCTCGGTTGTTTTCTTGTCGGTTTTCATGGTTCATCAATCCTACGCTCAATGGCCGATAACCATGATGATGAAAAGTGCAAACGCTCAGGCCGTCTCCGAGATGGAAACTCATTCCGAGCTTGATCTTCGCGTCGTGAAGAAGGTGATCAGGCCCGGCATGGTCGTCGTCGACGCGTCGCGTGGCGGTCCCGACTGGGCACGCGGGGTGCTCGAACTCGTCGGCGCAGTGACGATCCACATGTTCGAGCCCGATCAGGAGGCCTTCCGAGAGCTGGAAGAAGAGCTGTCGGCAGATGTGTACGACGGCCGGGTGGTGCTTCACCGATTCGACCTCTGCGACGTCATCCCCGAAAAACTTCGCGAGCGGCTCGGCGCGTGGTCCATCGGGATTCTTTTTCTGGGCAACAGGCCCGACGCGTCGTCCGCAATTCAGTGCATGGGAAAGCTCTATGCCCGCGGCCGAATCGACTACACCATCATGATGCCGCCCGCCGACGATACAGGCTTGATCGTCGATGAGATGTCGATGTCGAGAACCGAAGTATTTCGCCTGCCCGGTTGCGGACAGGAACTGCTTGGCGTCTCCGATCGATTTCGAAATCTGATTCGCGGCAAAACGCAGCACAATGATTTTGGCGTGATGGAAGTGTGCAAGGAATTTGGTATCGCGTGTCGCGGCGTGATTCAGCTCGGCGCCGCCTACGGCGAGGACGGCGCAGACCTCCTTGCGGCCGGGGCGCGGCGAATTGTCATGGTCGAGGCCAATCCCGCGCTCTACCCGGGCCTGGCCGCTCGATACGCACGCGATGTGCGATTCATCACCGTTCACTGCGCCATCACCGATCAGGACGGCACGATCAATCTTCGCGTGATGAGTCAGCCGCTTTCCAGTTCGGTCCTTCCTCTTTCGCACCACAAGGAAGTTTATCCTGACATCGACGAGGTGAAACAGGTCGAGGTGGACTCGCGAACGCTCGATTCGATGATGCGCGAGCTCGATGAGGCGGGAGTCGAAGCGGGCGAGTTCAATTTTATGAAGATGGATATTCAGGGCGCGGAAATTCTCGCACTCAAGGGCGGGGCGAAAATGCTTCAGGGCATCGACGCGATCCTGACCGAAGTGTTCTTCACGCCCTTGTACGAAGGGTCGGCCTCGATCGACGAGATCGACGAAGTGCTCGAATCTCACGGCTTCGTTCGCGTGGCGACCAACTCCGTGAATCACGAAAGCTGGGGCGACGCTTTTTACGTCCGGTGTGAGCCGCGGAACCCTGATAGGCCGAACGCAGAAGCGATGCCGATGAAATCGGCCGCATCGATCGATCCCGCATCGCAGGTGGTGTGGGATGCGATGCCGCTTCGAGTCGAACGGCAGAAATTGACGCAGCATCTGATCAACCTTTCGAGCGAGGAACTGGGCAGATCGTTTAAGACGCAGGTTTGGCCGTTCATGCAGAAGGTGATGGGAAGCGATCTGCGGATGATGCCGCTGTTGATGGAGGAATATGTCGCCAGCGAGCAGCTCGCGCAGAGCGCGAGTCAGGGAAAGAGTCATCCGAAGTTCGTCAACTGCATGCTGGCCGCGATGCTGTACAGGCCGCTGTCTGAAATCACATTGCCCCTTGATCGCGGTGAGATTCCGCAGTGGCTGGTCGATGTCGCCCGTGAATCGCCAGTGTGAGTCGCCAGTGTGAGTCGCCAGTGTGAATCGCCAGTGTGAATCGCCAGTGTGAATCGCCAGTATGACTAAGCACAAAGCAGACGCGGCGTTGGCCGCGTCTGCTTTTTCGGTTGATGATCTAACGAGCCGGGCTCGGCTTACTTGTTCGCTTCGAGAATCGCCTTGGCGACGCCCATCGGCACTGGCGAGTAGCGGAGCGGCTCCATCGCACTTGCGGCTCGGCCCTGGCTCATGGAACGCAGTTCCGTCGTGTAGCCGAACATTTCAGAGAGCGGCACTTCCGCCTCGATGATGACCGTCACGCCGCGCTCGTCGCTGTTGACGATCAGTCCGCGGCGTCGGTTCAAGTCGCCCGTCACGTTGCCCACGAAGTCCTTGGGTGTGGTGACGACGACCTTCATGATCGGCTCGAGCAACTGCAGACCCGCCTTGTGGCAGGCTTCCTTGAACGCGCCGCTGCCGGCAAGTTCATAGGCGATCTGCGAGCTATCGACCGCGTGGCTGCTGCCGTCCACCAGCGTGATCTTCACGTTGATGAGTTGATAGCCTGCAAGCACGCCGGTCTTGGCCGCCATGCGAGCGCCGTATTCGACAGACGGGATATATTCCTTCGGGATCGTTCCGCCGAAGACTTTGTTTTCCCAGGCGACGTTGTCTTGCCACTTGAGGTCTTTGAGCGACTCGGCGTCGTGTGCGGTCGGATCGAAAGGCTCGATGCTCAGCACGGCGTGGCCGTACTGACCGCGTCCGCCCGTCTGCTTGACGTGCTTGTAGCTGACGTCCTTCGCGCTGCCCGAAATCGTTTCACGATAGCTGACCTTGGGCTTGCCGACGAGAACGTCGACCTTGTGATCGCGCGTCAGGCGCATCTTGATGATTTCCAGGTGCAGCTCGCCCATGCCCGCGATGATGTTCTGGCCGGTCTCGGGGTTGAAGCTGACGCGGAACGTCGGATCTTCGCGGCGAAGCGTGGTGAGCGCGTTGCCTAGCTTGTCCTTGTCGGCCGCGTTCTTGGGTTCGACCGCCATGCTGATGACGGGCTCGGGGAAGGTGGGCTTCTCCAGGATGATCTGGTCGTCCGGGTCGCTGAAGGTGTCGCCCGTGAGCGTGTCTTTGGGCCCGATGACCGCGACGATATCACCCGCCTCGGCGGCGTCGATCTGGTTGCGGTCGGCCGCGTGCATCTGGAAGATTCGGCTGACGTTTTCCTTCGTGCCGCGGGTCGTATTAAGAATTCGGCTGCCTTTTTCAAGACGACCCGAATACACGCGAACGTAGTTCAATTCGCCGTGCTGATCGCTGACGATCTTGAACGCCAGGCCGCAGAAAGGCTCGTCGATTGTTCGGTTGCGTGTGACGACGGTGTCGGTGTCGCGCGGGTCGACGCCGGTGACCGTGGGGTTGTCCATCGGGCTTGGCAGGTAGTCGATGACGCCGTCGATCATCTTTTGCACGCCCACGTATTTCAGCGCACTGCCGCAGAAAACCGGGTGCATCTTGAACGCGATCGTCGCGGCGCGAATCGCCTTCTTCAACTCCGGCACGGTGATGGTGGCCGGGTCGGTGAGGAATTTTTCCATCAGCACGTCGTCGGTCTCGGCGACCTTCTCGACCATGTAAGCACGCCACTTTTCGTAGTTGTCCATCTCCTCTTCGGGCAGCGGATATTCCTTGATGGTCTTGCCCTTGTCCTTGTCGCCGTTGGCGACGTCGTATTCGTACGCGACGCCGGTAAGGAGATCGATCATGCCGCGAAACTGCGATGACTGACCCCACGGGATCTGAACCGGGACGGCCGGGGCGCCTAAGCGCTCGTGAATGCTGTTGAATGAGAAGTAAAAATCCGCACCCATCTTGTCCATCTTGTTGATGAAACAGATACGCGGGACGGCATACTTGGTCGCCTGACGCCAGACGGTTTCGGATTGCGCCTCGACGCCTTCCTTGCCGTCAAACACCGCGACTGCGCCGTCGAGCACGCGAAGCGAACGTTCGACCTCGGCCGTGAAATCGACGTGGCCGGGCGTGTCAATCAGGTTAATCGTGTAACGCTCGCCGTGGCTGTCCCAGAAGCAGGTGGTGGCGGCGGAGTTGATTGTGATGCCGCGCTTCTGCTCTTCGGGATCAAAATCCATGGTCGCGGTGCCTTCGTGCACTTCGCCAATTTTATGAATTTTGCCCGTGTAATAGAGAATTCGCTCGGACGTGGTGGTCTTTCCAGCGTCGATGTGAGCGGCGATTCCAATGTTCCTGGTCTTCGAGAGGTCGCGTGACATACTGAGGTCCTTCGTGGTTCCTTTGGGTGCTATCGGGACGTAAAATGAATAGTCCAGCAATCCTATGAGCCTGTGCCTTGGCGTCAAGCCGCCGCGACGAGTCGGCCGCGCAATTACCGGATTTGAAACATTTCGGCGTGCATGGAACGCGTTCGCAGAGTGACATACAACGCGCCCGAATAATGCGCGCTTTTGCGCCGATTTACCCCGATTCGCACGGTTCTTCCTGATAATACACGGGTTTATCACGGAGTTTTCTCCAGCTCTTTAGTCGATTCACCTTGCTCAAACACTGGCCGAGCTAGAACTTATGGAAATTCTGAGTCGGCCTGATTTTTGAAATGTGCGCATTTCGCAGTCGAGTTTCGTCAGTTTGTGCATTCCGACATCGTGTGTGCGCAGGAGCCTTCGTGCATCAGTTCACGCGCATCGCGTACGGCGCGCACCTGCGAAGCTGGCGTCTACGCGTGATGGATTGCGACGCTCCTCGCGCGGGTGCCACGTTTTCTGTACTCGCAAAGCGTGCGGCTTGGGCGTGCGATTCGGCCCCCGTCCCGGGCACGCTCTGGAGTACTAGAACGTGGCACCCGGCAAGACGATTCCGTAGGTTTCCGGGTGCCACATCTATGTATTCATAGGTGTGCGGGAGATGTGCGAAAACCACAGGTACGAGTACCTACCCGTGGCACCCGCGCGGCTGTCTGGACCGTCCGTCAGGACACTGTATTTCTTCTGTAAATTCAGAAATGAAATGTCCTGCCGGACGGGCCGGAGGAGAGTTAATACAAAATTCTAAACAGCAAATTTCCGGGTGCCACGTTTTGTGCACTCGCAAATCGTGCGGTCGGGCGTGCGGCTCGGCCGACGTCCCGGACACGCTCGGAAATACCAGAACGTGGCGCCTGCTCTTGTTAAGCAAATTCGGGTCGAGCATTGAAGAGGGGTCCTTACTCAAACTCTTCCATCCTGCTGCTCCCTCTTTGCCAACCGACGCGTTCGCGTTAGTCTCTTTCCATGGCATCAAAGAAATACCCCAAGGCCCCGGCCCAGACCATCGATTCCTCCAAGTCCTTTACCGCGACTTTCGTCACCACGCGCGGAACCATCGTTTGCAAGCTCTTCCCGGGTGACGCACCCATGACCGTCAATAACTTCGCCTTCCTCGCGGGCGAAGGTTTCTACGACGGAACCATCTTCCACCGCGTCATCCCCGACTTCATGGTTCAGGGCGGCGACCCCACCGGCACCGGCACGGGCGGCCCGGGCTATCAGTTCAAGGACGAGGTCGGAGCCGACAAGCCGCGACACAAACGCGGCTCGCTCTCGATGGCCAACGCGGGCCCGGGAACCAACGGCAGCCAGTTCTTCATCACCCACATCAAGACCGACTGGCTCGACGGCAAACACACCGTGTTCGGCGAAGTCACCAGCGGGCTGGAAGTCGTCGATTCCATCAAGCAGGGCGACAGCATCACTTCGCTGACCATCGTCATCGCCTGAGTTTCGCGACTCTTGCGATCGACAGTTTAAATTACACCAACCTTCATCCAGGATCATTTCCGGCGCAGGTAAACATGAACTGCCCGATCTGCAAGCGAAAGTTGCCCAAAGAGGCGGTGCCTCAAACGCACGCGCCTTATCCCTTTTGCACAGAGCGGTGCAAGCTCGTGGACCTGGGCCGATGGCTCGACGGCAAATATCAGGTCGCCGTCGAGGCCGATGAGGCGGAGATTCCGCTGCTCGACGTCGTAGAACCTCACGAGAAACCCCCCAGTCGACCGCGGCGATAAGTTCGCCTGACTTCGAATCACTTCTTTCCCGACTCAACCACAATGGCCGACGATTTCAACCCTCAGTCGCAGACGCACATCATCCGGGCCGTCGACTTCAGGTCGGTCTTTCCGTTTACGCATATCTTTCGTTCGTTCAGGGTGGCGGTTCATCCGTCGAAGCTGATTCTGGCGCTGGTGGCGATCCTGCTCGTCTACACCGCAGGGCGTATCTTGGACGGCGTCTGGCCCACGGCGCATCGTGCGGTGACGGGCGAGATCAACTGGTTCGAGCGTGCCGCCGCCGGGCGAAGCATCGGCTTCACTCAAGAGCTGCAGGATCAGCGCGAGATCTCCATCCGACTTTTTGAGACGTCCCGCGTCGCCGCACTCAGGGCAGCGCCCGCTGCGTTGCCCGGGCAGTTCGACAATAAACAGCCCGAGGAACTTTCTCTCAAAGACGTCCGAAAAATCTTCATCGCAGATCGCGACCGAAAAGTAACGGAAGCCAACGACGAATACGCAAAACTTCAATCGCCCACCGATGCGGATCTTCGCACCACGCGCGACCGAATTTCCAAGGCCTATCGCGACGCGAGTCAGGCGATCGAGACCGCATCGTCCTACACCGGCCGCGGGCTGTTTGCCAGCTTCCTCGCCTATGAACTGACTCAGATCGACGGCATTTCGACTGGAGTGATTCAGTTCAATTTCTTCGGCGAGAACGGCGTGTTCGCGTCGCTCTACAGGCTCGTCTTCATCGCTCCCGCATGGGCCGTCACGCGACATCCGATCTTCTTCTTGATGCTGCTTTCCGTCACGCTGGCGGTGTGGGCACTGTTCGGCGGGGCGATCGCACGCATCGCGGCGGTCGAGGTCGCACGAGATGAGAAACTCTCCATGCGTCAGGCGCTTAGATTCAGCACCGACAAATTCGTCTCCTTCGCCACCGCGCCGCTTCTGCCTCTCATCATCTTCTTCGCGTTCGGCCTGCTTCTCTCGGCGGCGGGATTTCTGCTCAACGTCGGCTTCGTCGGCCCGATCGTCGTCGGCGCGGGCTTCATCGTCGTGCTCGCAGTCGGCGTGCTTCTGGTCACCGTCGTCCTCGGCGGCGTCGGCGGCTTCGGGCTCATGTATCCGACCATCGCCACCGAAGGCTCAGACTCGTTCGACGCAATCAGCCGCAGCTATAGCTACGTCTTTGCGCGACCGTGGCGTCTCGGCTTCTACACGTTCGTTGCGCTGATCCATGCGGCCGTCACGTATTTCTTCCTGCGTCTTCTGCTGTGGGCGGCCCTGCTCGTAGCGCACAGCTTCACGAGCTTGTTCGTCTTTCGGCGAGCGGGCGACCAGAGCTTCGCCCTCGACGCGATGTGGCCGCCGCCCGTCGCACCCGGGCAGCTCAGCTACGTCGTCGACTCGCTCGCGCTTTCAACGGGCGACTCCATCGGTGCGTTCTTCATCGCGTTCTGGGTCTACCTTCTGCTCGGCCTGCTCGGCGCGTTCGTCGTCAGCCTGTTCGTCTGCTCCAACACGATCATCTACTACCTCATGCGGTTCGAAGTGGATGCGACAGAGCTCGATGATGTGTATCTTGAGCCGCGTGAAGATGACGACATCGATGACGCAGTCGAGTCGCCTGAAAAGGTTGTCGAGAAGGTCGAAGAAAAAGCGGCTGACAAGTCAGTTGGGCCCGTAGCAGCCCCAGCACCGACACCGACGCCGACACCGTCACCGACTCCAACTCCAACTCCAACGCCGACGCCGACGCCGACGCCGACATCGACACCGACGCCGGCCCCGACCGTGGTGCCGCCCACCGATCCGTCCATCTAGTTCCAGTGCACGACTCTGGGGCGTGTCACTCCGTGACGCTTCTGCCTCACCTTTCGTTTACCGAAGGCGGGGATTACCGCCTTCAAGTCGTTGGGCGCGAGAGTTTGCCGCGAGTTGTAGAAGCCCACGGATGAACATGCGTCCGCTCGACAAGTGATCTCCAGGCGAACTTCAGGCGATCTTTGTGCGATCTCAGGTAAGTTTCAGTGATAATCATCAGCTTCGCGCTGGCGGGTCTGCGCGTTTCCCGTAAGATCAAATCATGGAACAGGTTTTGCCGCCAGCAACCGGACAAGGTGCCGGGTTTGAACGGCCCACGCTTCGTCAATTCAATATTTTTCTCGAGAACCGCGTCGGGCGGCTCTCTCAACTCCTTCGCGCTTTGGAAGAAGGAAGCCAGCAGGTCAACGCGATCAACATCGAAGAATCCGCTGACGCCGCTCTCGTTCGGCTCATCTGCACCAACGCCGACGCGGGGCGAGTCGCCTTGGTCGATGCGGGATTCAGCTTTTCCGAGTCCGATGTCATCGGCGTCTCAATGCCCGCCGATATGCACTTTCCGCTGGTCGATGTCTGCATGGCGCTGCTGTCGGCCGAGATCAACGTGCACTACGCCTACCCCATGCTCATGTGCGTAAAATCCCCGGCCATCATCATGTACGTCGACGACCGAACTCTTGCAGCGCAAATCCTTATTCGTAAGGGTTTTTCCCTGGTCGGCGAGTCCGATCTGCTGATCGAACAGCAGGAATAGTATTGAGTGTTTAGTATTCAACGCTTCGCCGTCACGCACTGAACTCTCGCACGTTTCTTTCGGCCACCTTCGAGACACGCCATGTCCAAAGCCAACGTCGATCCGGCCGAGCTGCGAAAATTCGCACAGGACCTCACCCGTTTTTCGAACGACTTGCAAGGACTGCTCGGCGGTCTTCATGGAAAATTGCGGGGGCTCGAATCGACCTGGCGCGACCAGGAACAGCGCAAATTCGCCGAGACGTTCATGCAGACGACCAAAGCCCTGCAGCACTTTGCCGAGGTCAGCCAGGAGCACGTTTCATTTTTGAACAAGAAGGCCGGCCTGATCGAAGACTACATGAAGGCCAGGTAAATCGATGTCCGCACGCGTGGATGATATTTCCGCACTGTCGATGATGAAGGTCGCACTGGTGAAGTTCACCGAGAGCGCCCAGCAGTCGATCAGCGACGCCGAATCAGATGTCAGGCGCACCTTGCACTGGCTCGACCTCGAGCAGACGCCTTACTGGAACGGGCAGATTCGCAAGCGAGGCGAACTTGTTTCGCGGTGCAAAGAGGCATTGCGTCAGAAGCAACTTTTTAAGGACAGCACGGGCGGCCGAAGCAGCGCTGTCGATGAACTCAAGGCCTTGGCGCGGGCAGAGACAATGCTAAAGGACGCTTACGAGAAGCTCGCCGCAACGCGTGCACATTTGCGAAAGATGCAGCGGCTTGAAATGGATTTTCGAGGGCAGATGCAAAAGCTGAGTTCCACGCTTCAGCTCGATGTCGTCAACGGCATCGCCAGGCTCACCGCGCTGACCGCGACGCTTGGCGATTACGCGGAAAGCGACGCCCCGGCTCAGGCGGGCTCAGTCGCTAACCCGGTCTCCAGTCAGTTGCCCAGCCAATCTCCCGTCGAAGAAACGGGCCTTAATCACAAGGATTCGCCAGATCTCAAGCAAGAGGAGCCGACCAATGGGACTGTATGAAGCCCGCGGCAATCTCGCACGCAGTTACAAGGACCTTTTGCTGAGGTGGCGAAACACGCGCGCGGTGTGGAATGACGAGCAGGCCGAGAATCTGGAGCGCGACGTCCTTCAACCCGTCGAGCGTGCCATTCGCACCGCGGGCGAGGCGATCGACCAGATGACCGCCGCGGTCAATGCGGCCCGGCGCGATTGCGCGCCATAGAAAAATTTTATTCAAGACGTGTCGCGCAATCTTGCCTGTGACTTTCCCGCCCGAGGTTTGCCCGCTCGCTCTCATCGGGATAGTGTGTATCGAACATGGGAAATCGAAACACTCTCGGTCATTCGCTCTTACTCGCCGCGGCTTCTGTGCTCATTCTTTCGGCTGCGGGTTGCCAATCGACCAAGCCGGTCGAGGTCCCCGTGACTGTCGCGCCGCCCAGCGTCGAGGATTTCGCCTCGATCAAGGGCAAGTATCTCGCGTCCTCGCCCGACATCCGCGTCGGCCGGGTGAGCGAAGTCCTCGCCAGCGAATCCCTCGCACGCGTGAGTGACGTCCCGCTTGATGACTTTCCTGTGACCAGCGGCCTTGTGATTGTCGATACCAACGGCGGCCAGATCGCCACCGCCATTGTCGATCGCATTGACGGCGATTCCGTCGTCATCAAGTACGCCGACGCGACCCGCGAACTCGCCATCGGCGATATCGCGTTGCGATTTATCAAGTGACGAATTTTTCAGATGACTGATCTCCAAGGAACGCAAACGCCGTTGGTAAATAGGCGACTCGTTTTGGCGTCCAAGTCGCCGCGTCGGGTCGAATTGCTCGCCAAGGCGGGTTTTCAATTTGTCATCGATCCGTCCGACGTGGACGAAGACGACGTTCCGCCGGGGCTTAGTTCTACTCAACTTGCGCAATTACTTGCAACGCGAAAGGCTCGGGCCGTAGCGGGGCGGCACCCTTCGTGCATCGTCATCGGGGCCGACACCGTCGTCTTCGCTTGCGGGCAATTCCTCGCCAAGCCCATCGACGCCGACGACGCCCGACGAATGATGCGACTGCTTTCTGATTCGACGCATGAAGTCGTCACCGGAGTCGCTTTGGTCGTGCAGCAAGGTCCGCCAATTGAAGTCAGCCCGATTGAACTCATTCGTTCTGACACGACATTGATTCGATTCCGCGAAATCTCAGATGACGAGATCGAATCGCACATACAAAGCGGCAACTGGCAGGGCAAGGCGGGCGGATACGGCCTGCAACATGAAGACCCACAAGATCGCGACCCATACGTCATCGACATTCAAGGCGATGCGACCAACGTCGTCGGCCTGCCCATGCCGCTGCTCCTGACGATGCTCGCCGAAATAACCCGCCAAACCTCAGGGCCCGGAATAGCCTGACGCCAAAAGTCTGTTTTTATTCGACACCCGAGCCATTTGACTCACGTCCGCGTGCGGATATCTTACGTTGCTCGGCTGGCCCAACGGCATCCGGGGCTATAGTGAAATGGGATCACGCGACCATGGCATGGTTGAATTCGGGGTTCGAATCCCCGTAGCTCCATTATCAACCCTTCCATCGCCTCCCCGACGACGGGGTTTTTGTTGACTCTCACCCCGAGGCCGTGCGATGATTGTTTCGTGAGGTCGTCCGACAACGGTAGCTTCAACGTCGCCGCGATGCTGAAGCCCGGCAACGGGTGAGGTTGAAGGACCCAAGCGCAGGGTACGCAAGTTTTATTGCCGTTTTACCGTTCGTAGAATTGGTCATATTTAGTACCGACGGCACGTCACACCGTTGCGGCACATCGGTTTGATAAGCAGACAAGGCTTTACGGCGTGTCGCGTTCTCTCGGGATGATTTCGGTCAGGCCTGAGCGAAGAGTCCGAGCGGTTTGGATGGGGCTAGATTTGGAAAGAGTGTTGATGCGTCATTGAGCCCGAATCGCGACGTGAGAACTTCGGAGAATACCGATCGGAAGTCGGTCGTGACTGCGAGGTCCGCTCGCGAGTCGAGTTGTTCGGTCGCCAAACCGGGCCACCGGCCGAGAATCTGTCCGCCGCGTACTCCACCGCCGAGCACCATCATGACTCCGCCGTGGCCGTGATCGGTTCCGTTGGACTGGTTCGACTTCAATCGCCGGCCGAACTCGGTCTGCACGACGACGTTTAACTTCGATCGGTAGGCGGACAAGTCGTTATAGAAAGCGTGCATGGCCTGCGAGAGTTCGCGGACGAGGATCGAGAAATAGTATTCTTGTCCGATGTGCGTATCCCACCCGCCGAAGTCGACGGTCGCCACCCTCAGGCCCAGATCCATTTTGACCAGTTGCGCGACCGAACGCAGAGACCGGCCGATCTCCGAATCGCCATAATCACTTCCGTTTTCCGGGACGTAGTCGGAAGCAGAACCGTCTTGGAGGCGTGGGATTTTCGACTGGACGGCGTCGAAAGCGTCGAGCGCGCGAATGCCGGACGCGCGAAGCGGATCGTTCCCGGCGTAGAGCTTGCGGAGTGCAGCCAGTTGCTCGCCCGAGCCGCGAAAGCGGAACTCATTGGCATCGTCGATCGGCATGGCCGGGCCGAACCCCAGGAGCGAGTTGGGCAGAGCCGAATTTCCGCTGGCCACCGATAACAGGCCTGTGTCTTTCAGTTGTTGTGCATACCGCGTGAGCCAGCCGGTCGAGAGGTTCTGCCGAGGTACGGAATGGCCGCTTGGCTTGAGACCGGCGCCGGGGCTCATGCCCATGCCCTTGCTCATTCCCATTCCCATTCCCATGCCGGGCGTGGGGCTGCCTGAACCGGGCACACCACGCTCCATCAAGTCCATCGCTTCGAAGTGAGAGCGAGTCCCGTCGGTCAGTCCACACGCATGGATAAACGCCAATTCCTTTCCCACGTAGAGGTCGCGGAGCAGATGAGCTTCCGGGTGGAGCCGGAAGTCGAGCCCGGCGACTGCCGACTCGATCGGAAGTCCCGCGTCTTTGCCGGCATCGACCGACCGCAAGTCGGCGGGTCGGGCGGCGATGTAGTTCTTGTCGTTGGCGGGAGCGAGAAAGTGCAGTGCGTCCATCCCGCCACGAAGAAAGATCACCACCATCGTTCGATCCGATGCCGTGTCTCGCGATGCCGTGTGTCCCGATGCCGTGTGTCCCGATGCCGTAAGTCCCGATGACTGACCCGGGGCAGCGAACGACAGGTTCACCAGACGGCTCCCCGCCAGCGCGGCGATCGCCGAAGAACAACCGATCATAAACTGGCGACGGTTTGGCGACATGGAAAGCCTCGTTTGGGTTCGACGTTGTCGATCAGGAACTTCAGCACACGGGTCTGACTCACCGCAGGTGGAATTCTGGCGTCATCGCGATAAGCGAAACCAGGTCGGTCAGGCGCGACAGCGTTTCACGATCTCCGCCCTTGAGGGGCTCGTCGGGTTCGTTCTCGCCCGAGGTGAATTGCACGAGCGTCGAGTAGGTCGGCTCGTCGGGCAGATAGCCCAACATGCGCGTCGACCAATACTCGGTCAGCTGTCTGGGCGTTATCCGGTCTTGTGGCGTCGAGCGGAGAAGTGTCGTGCCGACGCCCGACCACCAGCCTCGAATCGCGGCCAGCGGAATCGTCCAGCGGTTGAGCATCGTCGACGCGCTGAGCCAGTAGTCGCGGTCGTCAGGATGACCGGCAGGCGTGGGCCACTCAAAAAGCTTCTGGTTGGTGTTGCCCATGGCCCAGATGAAATTCCAGTCGGGCGTGAACTCGGCGCCGGAGGATCGGAGCAAGGCGGCTGTGAACTCGAGCGGCCGCTTGACCTTCTGGCCCCAAGTGCGGGCGAACGCGTCTGAAAGGACGATCGTGCGGATCGTGCGTGCGATCGGGTCGGGTGCGTCCAGGGCATCGCTCCAAGTCGCGACCGCGGCATTGACCACGTCGTCGGTGGGGTTGTCTGAAACGAGCCGCTTGCACAGTTTCGTGCAGATATGACGGGCTGTGGCAGGATGTCGGGCGACCAGGTCCAGAACGTGTCGACCGTCGGCCATCGGGGGTTGGTTGGGCTCGAACTCTTCGCCCAGAACGCGCTTCTGATTGTTGTCGTGCCATGGCTCGTAGAAGATGAACTCTCCGGTGGCGGGGAAGTCTTCTCCGTCGCGGGCATATTGACCGCTGCCGTAGGTCCAGCCGGTGAACGCGCGGGCGGCTTCGTAAACGTCCTGATCTATGTAACCTGTGGGTTTGCCTTCGACGGCTCCGGGCACGTCGCGCCACCGGTTGTACAGATGGTTCAGGTACGCCGGTTGCCCCATCGTGTGAAGTTCGAACAGTTCGCGGGCGTAGTTTTCGTTGGCGGGCGATGCCCGAGAAGCGCCGTTGTTGAGGTAGCGCAGCATGGCCGTGCTG
Source organism: Tepidisphaerales bacterium (assembly GCA_038326995.1). Classification (GTDB taxonomy): domain Bacteria; phylum Planctomycetota; class Phycisphaerae; order Tepidisphaerales; family Tepidisphaeraceae; genus JBBQKP01. The sequence continues at coordinate 4,629 of JBBQKP010000050.1, read as the reverse complement.
GTGGCGACGGCTTCGAGGAACTGGCGGAAGTTGCCGAAGCAATGTTTGCGGATGACATCACGGTCGTACGCAGGCATCGCAATCTGCACCGCCACGTCCACTTCGACGTTGACGCTGAAATGGTTGTGCCAGAAATCGATAAGTACTTCGCGGAGCGGATAGCGCAAATAGACCGCCCGGATCCACGTGGCGACGAAAACTTCGTGGAAGGGTCGAGCCCGCTCAGCAAAGTTTGTTTTCTTCGACCTGTCGGACAGGTGCCACAGGTCGCGGATGGGTCGATCGAGACTGGACAACGGCCTTTGCTCATGCACCGCCGGCCACTTCTGGCCCCCTTCTTCGCCGGCGTCGTACTTGATTTCGAGCTATGCTTCGGAGACTCGCCTGGCGCAGTCCCGGTCGGCGGGCTCATCGGGCCGGAGCTGTTCGTCGAGCCAGCCAGAAAGCCGGGCGTCGGTAAGCGATTCAGTACCGACGCCCGGCCCGAAAGCCAGCCGATGGGCCGCTATCACATGGGTCGGAGGTATACCATGGGTCGGGGGAATGCCACCAACGAGATGATCTGGGGACGTCTTCATGGCAGATGACCCTGAAATAAGTTTCCGGGCGAAAGTCGCCCGTCCGTCGGATGAATAACATCAGGGGTGAGTGGAGACGGCAACCGTGAGCCGCAGTTCCTTCAGGCAGGGTTACAGCGGATTGCGGGCAGAATCAGGTACGAAAGGAACCGCTTTGTCTGACTTGTCAGCCGAGTTCGTCCAACCCTAATGGCGGGTGACACATGACTCCGTGCGCGGATTTCGCGTGAGTGATTTCGCATGATTTGATCGGATCAGGGTTTATTTCCGGGTGCCACGTTTTTTGTACTCGTAAAGCGTGCGCTTGGGTGTGCGGATGGGCCGACGTCCCGGGCACGCTCTGGTGTATCACAACGTGGCACCGGGCCACCTGCGTGTTGAAAATCTCTTCCGGCCCGTCCGGCAGGACATCTCTGTCCACTACCTTTTCGCGCAACAAACACGCGAAGACCAAGCGACATCAGCCTCATCTTCTATCGATCGCGCCCAAAAGAAGTCGCGTCATGATTTCAGACGCGGCGGCGGGTTCGTAACCGATGATGCCGTCGATCGGCATGCCGACCAGCCCGACGGTCAGGTCCTCGCGGCTGTAGATGACGGCCGGCCTGCCGCTTAGCTTCCAGGTCTGGAGTCGCGGCTGATCAAAATCACCGCTTAGCGTCGTGCGTGCGAATTCACGGTAAAGGGGCTTGGGTAGCGGACGATCGGGTGCGAATGCCGGGTCGGATGCGATGGTGGCCTCTGCGGCGGCGTCGTCGGGGTTGAGCTCGCGAAGAAGCTGCTCGACAGAGATGGCGAATTCGGCGGACCCGCCCGCGGCGTCGACGATCAGCAGCCCGCCGCCGACTATGAAGCGTTTGAGCTCCAGTTTTTCCGGCGCGCTGAGCTTGAGCTGATCCGTTCCGGTGAGGTGCGCGACCCCAAAGCCTTCGAGACTATTCGCGGCCAGCTTGATTTCGGAAATAGAAAGTTCCAGCGTGCCGGCGTTGTGAAGCGCGTCGGCCAGGCGTCGAAAGCCGCCGGGCTCCGGGTCCCAGTTGCCGGCATAACGTATTCGCGCGAGCTTGAGCATTCTTTGCGATGCGGGCTTGCCCGTGTCGCGAACGATCGCCCACGTTTGGCCCGCACCAGTGGCGTAGGTGGATGCGGTGGCATACTGAATCGCGTTGGCAAAGAGTTCGAGCGACTCGGTTCGCGTAGACCTTCGTGTCCAGTCGGCTGCTGGGTCGTCGGAGAGAATCAGCATCATTTCGCGCGTGCCGTTGGTCACACCATAGACCACGGGCTTACGCTTCCACTTGCTGGCGAGGAATTGCTGACGCGTGAAGATCGAACTGCTGGCGGGCAGCGCTCGCGGCTCGCGATCGGGGAATAATTTGGTCGCAAGCGTCCGCGTCGCGGTCTCGACCCGGCGATTCTTCCGCTCGACGTTCACGACAATCATCCCGCCCGACTCCGCGTACGCCCGGAGCTTGACGACATCTTCCGGGGAGAAATCGAACGGTGCGTCCGAGGAAAGATAAAGCACCGGCGATTCGAGCAGTTCACTAAGTGAGCGGTCCAGCGATGCAATGCGAAAGTTAAGTCGTCGCTCGGCCTGGCGGCCCATCCAGCGTGTGGCGGTCATCACGTCGCGCGGACGAACGTTCCATCGTGCTTCGACGGGCTTTGCATTATCCAGACTTTTGAATCTCAGTTTGGTGACGACAACCGGAGCGCGGCCGTAGTCGAGGAAGAGCATGACCAGACAAGCGTCGCTCAGTGGGTCGAAGAAGAAGTTGCTGTCGGGGTTGTTCCATGACCCGTCGGGCCGTTGGTTGGATAACGCCCATGCGGCCCCGCGATCGAACCAGTCGATGTCGCCGAAGTAGCGCCGTCCGCTGGCGACGCCGACGCGCGAGATGGTGAAGAGTGTGTAAGGCGTGAAGCGGTTTCCCTCGCGTTGAACGTTGAATGTTGAATCAAAATGCTGCGTGATCCAGGTGATGCCAGACTCGATGGCGGCGTCGGTCTTGCCGTCGGTGGGGATGAAGTCCTGTAGCAAAAAGAGCGTCGCGACACCTGCCGCGGTCATGCCGATCGTGGCCTGCTTGTCGGCGTCGTTCCGTGGAGCGGCACTGGAATACGCCCAGCTTCCGTCGGGAAACTGCGACGCTCGCCACGCTCTGTTGGCCTCGGTCCAGAATCGCGTTGGCACTTCTTCGCCCGACTCTTGCAGGTTCCACATGGCCAGCATCGCCAACTGGCTGACGCTGAGGTCGCTGCCGGGGACAGACCCGTCCATGGAGTAATGAAAGAGCCCGCGGTGAGGCTCCATGGCTCGCATCGCGCCGAGAAAAAGCTTGGCGGCCTGTGCACGCTGCGTCCGAATCTGCGGGCCGTCGGGAAGGATCGCAAGCACCTCGGCGCGGAACGCCCATGTGTATCCGCTGGTCAGAGGAAATTGCCCCTTCACGAATTCAATCGCACGCTTAAGCTTCGGGTCCGACGAGGACTCGCCCAGGCTTAGCAGGGTCCAGAGCGCGATGCAGGTTCGGCCGCCCCAGTGCGGGCCTGTGACGCCCGGAGGTTCGAAAACGTCCTTGGGCTGGGCAATCAGCTCCCAGTTGCCGTCGGCGTTCATTTGTGAGTAGACGAAGGCCTTGCCTCGAACGATCGCGTCATCAATGGCCTTGGGGTCGAGCGCTGCCCGGGCCCGGCTCGTAAAACATGTAATTGCGATCAAATTGGCGATCAAAAAATACGCCACGGCCGAGCGAAGTGAAGTTCTTATTACAAGTTGATTCGTCGGCGACGAGCGACGAACAACAGAGCTTCTAAAAAGGTTCGGTTGCTGCATTCGCCTACCATTCCGCTTATTTCGGGGGTGATTTTTGAATGTGTAGATGGCCGGGATGATGCATCACGCCGGCCTCGCGGAGGCCTACTGCCCCCAGTAAAACAGATCGTAGGGCGTGGGCCCGCTGAAGAAGTGAGCGAGCGACCAGTTCTGGATACTCAACGTATTTGAGGTGGCGTTCGTATTGCGGTCTCGAAAGCTCGGCGTTTCACCCGCGACGTGGCCGTCGCCGAAAAGCACGTTTTGAAAGTTGGGCTTGTTCAAGTCGCTGCCCCTGAAGTGGTTGACTTGATAGGCAACGGGAGTGGCCTGGTTGACGAATCGAATGGTGTCTGCGGCCAGGACGCGCTGTGACGCATTGGGATCGGTGATCTTGCTCATTGGAATCCGCTGGCCGTAGTTGCCGGTGCTGGTCGCGCCGGAGCGAATCCCGCCGCCGAACTGGGTGAAGCTTCCCGGCACACGATCGGTAAGGCCTCCCATATAGACATAGCCGATTTGAATTCCCCAACCGAATCCGCCGCCGAACCTTTCCCAAGCCAGATATCCAACCGCAGGAGCGGAGGGGCAAATCAGCCAATTAGCGAGCTGGGGGTTTTTCCTGTTTGGGTCCGTATTGGTAATGAGGTCGACCTCAAAACTCTTGCCGGCCGGGGCGTATTTTAAGAACTGCTGATAGGGCGTTCCGAATCGTCGCCAGGTGTCGCGATCCGTGGAGTTGTTCGCGTTAAAGTTGAGCAATACCGGGAGCGAAGTGCCGACGTCTTGAAATTGATCCTGCCCGAACCCCCAAGCCGTTGGCAGGTGACCGTCGTTATCGATAGCGAAGCTCATACTAACCAGTCCCATGGTTCGGAGATTCGAAGCGCAGCTGACGCGATTGGCCGTTTCGCGCGCTTTAGTCAGCGTCGGAAGCAAAAGTGAGATGAGCACCGCAATGATGGCGATGACGATGAGCAGTTCGACGAGTGTAAAAGCGAGCCGACGCATGATACCTCCAGTGGGGTTGGTGCAGTGAATTCCGGACTGACGAGAAAGGCCGACGCCGGGCTTTCGCCCGACGTCGGCAGCGGAGGAGGAAGGAATGGTTTAGGCCTGTTGACGGCGACGAAGGATCATGCCGCTGATGATCGCGAGCGCGGCGATCGAGGTCGGCTCGGGAATGGGAGCGACATCGGCGAGCGTGGTGCCGAAGCGGATGTCGTCGTACTG
>JBBQKP010000049.1:0-18915 GCA_038326995.1 Tepidisphaerales bacterium | reverse complement strand
CTTCGTCGCCGGTCGAACGACGTGTGACCGCTTCTAGTCCTCCTCCGCCGCCGGGTGCATGAGTAATTTCGTGCGTCCGGCTTTCCGACCAACCGTCAACCAACCCTTTTGGAGCTTCCAACCATGTCGAATTCAAATCGCTCACCACGTCGCGCGTTCACACTCGTAGAATTACTGGTCGTGATCGGCATCATCGCCGTTCTGATTTCTATTCTGCTCCCGTCGCTGAACGCGGCCCGTCGCAGTGCATCCAACGTAAAGTGTCAGAACAATCTCAAGCAGATTGGCATGGGCATCGTCATGTATTCCAACGACAACGGCGGCACCATCCCGTGGCAAGTTTGGCCCGACTGGTCTACCGCGGGCTATCCGGCCGGCTCGGTGACCACACAGTGGTACAAACTAATCACGCCTTATCTGGCCAGCGGCAAAGGGAGGGACGGTCGCAAACTTGACATATACAATATGTCGAGTACCAACGTGGCCCCTGTAATTTCCGCATGCCCGGAGTGGGACGCCGCGGCACGCTGGAACCTGAGCGCGGCAGGCGTCGCGTCAAAACCGGGATATGGTTACAATACTTTGCCCAAACTCCGCGCTATCGACAGTCAAGGCGTCGGAGCCGCCGTCTCGGGCTTTCTCTGGGGGCCGTTCCCTTTGGACAACATTCCCGCGGGCGAAGTCGATAAAACCGGCCCGATCAAGTTGACGGATCTGCGGCCTGCCAGCGCACGCGTCCTCGTCGGCGACAGCGTCGACTTTCACCTCTTTCTTAGGTTCGATTCCACCGAAGCCCGCTGGAGCTGGCCGCGTAACAGCGATTTCGCGACGTTGAACTACCGGTTCAGCAGTGGTCATCCTGATCGTCACGGCAAGCCCGGCGGGCGGTTTCAGGACGCTACTGCGAACTACGCTTTCGCTGACTCACATGTCGAGTCTCTGACCCCCGAGCAAGCGCGTCGAGCGCTGCTGCAATTGCCACGATAAGTGAGATATTTGACCAAACCACATGAAAACAGCAATTCTGCTTATCAATGCATTCGTATTCTCCGCGGCCCCGTTGATGTCCGACCCCGCAGACGACTTCAGTAAGTCGCAGTCCCGCGACAACATCCGGCAGGTGAAGTTCGACCCTGCCGAACCGGGCGGCGTGAGCTATACGGTTTTTGCGGTGGATAACATCGCCCATCCTGGCAATCTGGTTTATGCCGTGCCGGTGCATGCTGCTCAGCTAAAGCTCGCAACAATTGCCTGGGATAAAATCTGTGTCGAGATGCAGCCGCCCAAGTCGCTACTGAAGATCGAAACGTCCGACGACGTTTCGTTTACCAGTCCGAAAGTGGTCGAAGCGAAGTACGAGCTTTCCCGGCCTAGTCAGGAAGAGGGATATCTGCATTTCAACGTGACTGCCGATATTGCAAACAAAAAGTTTGTACGGATCACACTGATAACTGCAGATTTTGGGATTCATCCCAAAGCTAATTGGTATCTCAATATCGACGAATTGGTATTTCTGCCGTCACTGTGATGTTTCTGTCTCTCATCGTACTTTGTTACGTCAAGGTCAATCACATGATTACACGCTTGTCTGCCTGTGCGACCCTTGTCGCACTCGTGGTTCTTTCGGGTTGCGGCCCGACGCCATCGGCCGTGACCTCATCGGCCGTGACCCCATCGACTCCATCGGTTGCGACCACGTTGACGACCCCGACTACACCATTGCCGGTAATATCGCCCGCCTTAGCCAGCGTGCCCGCCGCCGTCGCACTTCCTGCCGGGGGCGTCTCGCTTTTGCCGGCAGACCCGTTCAGCACTTTCGGCGTGCAGCGCGAGCTCGCCGATTCGGGCAAGGTGGAAGTGATTCCTGACTCCGCAGCGCCAAGCGGCAAGGTCATTCGCATTACGCTCTCCCAAAAGCCAGCGCTGTGGTGGCACGCGCAAATACGGTGGAAAACGATCGTGCCGATCGAAAAAGGTCGCGCACTGTCTGTGCGAATGCTGGTGCGTGCCCCGGTCGGCGCACCGGAAACCGGCGAAGGTCAGATCGAAATCGCGGCGCAACGTGCAGGTCCGCCTTGGAACACTGTTGGTGCTCCTGCGCTCACCGCAAGCGTCGGGCTGGATTGGAAGTGGGTCTATTTCGTTGCCGCCGCCGACGACCAGTTCGCAGCCGACGGTGTCCAGGTCTCGCTAAATTGCGGATACATGCCACAGGTGATCGAGATTGGCGCGGTCGAAGCGTTTGTATTCCCCGCGTCGGTGTCGGTCGGCGCGCTTCCATTTCCCAAGGTCACCTACGAAGGACGCGAACCTGACGCGGCCTGGCGCGAGCTTGCCGCCCAGCGGATCGAAAAATTCCGCAAGGGCGACCTGTCCGTCGTCGTCGTCGATGCGGCAGGCACGCCGGTGAAGGACGCACGCGTGGAAGTCCGCATGAAGCGGCACGCGTTTCTGTTCGGCACGTGTATCAACGCCAACCTGCTCAAAGATGGCCCCGACGGCGATCGGTATCGCGACGTCGTCGCCAAGCTGTTCAACGTTGTCGTACACGAGAACGCGATGAAGTGGACCGACATGGTGTGGGTCGGAAACTTCAGCCCGGGCGCACGAAAGAGAACTCCCGAGGAACAAGCCCAGCGCATCGTCAACATCAATCGCTCGCTCGACTGGACTGAATCGCACGGCATCAAGACCCGCGGGCACACGCTGATCTGGCCCGGCTTTGGCACGCGACATGCCTTTTTGCCGCCGTACCTGAAAGCAATGGTCGACGCGGGCGACAAGGCCGGCGTTACGGCCGAGATTGACCAGAGATTCCAATCGATAATCACATTATCCAAGGGACGCATTCTCGAGTGGGACGTTGTCAATGAGTCGGTTATGAACACGGCACTTCAAGACTTTCTGGGCCGCCAGGAGATGGTGCGATGGTATAAATTGGCCAAGCAGATCGACCCGAACACCGTCAACGTCATCAATGATTACATGATGCTTTCCGGCGGCGCAATCCCATCGCGCGTCGATTCGTACTACGATGAAATCAAATGGCTGCTCGAAAACGGCGCTCCCATTGACGCCATCGGTGAACAGGCACATTTCGGATGGAATCTGCCCGGCATGGAACGCACTTGGGGCATTCTCGAACGCTTCGCGGCATTCGGAAAGCCTCTGCGTATCACCGAGTTCGACGTCGCCATTAACGACGAAACGCTTCAAGCGGACTACACCCGCGACTTCTACACCCTCGTGTTCAGCCACCCGAAAATGGAGCAGATTCTGATGTGGGGCTTCTGGGAAGATAGCCACTCGTCGCCCAGCGCCGCGATGTTTCGCAAGGACTGGACCCCGAAGCCCAACTATCACGCGTTTCACGATCTTGTCTTCAAACAGTGGTGGACCAATGCCGACGGCACGACCAACCCTGCCGGACGATTCGAAACCCGTGGCTTCTTCGGCGATTACACCGTCACGGTTTCAGATGGCACAAAAGGCGAAACAAAAAGCACGGTCGCTCAAACCCGGCTAGACCGCGCAGGAACCACGCTGACCATTACGCTGAAGTGAACGGGCCGCGATTTGTCCAATGTGGTGATCAACTGCTCTCGTTCGGTGCAGTTTCAACTAGACAGGCTCTTTGCGGCCGTCAGCTTCGTTTACGCCGTTCTCTTTCTCGCCGTTCTTTTTGGTGCCAAGCTCGCGGCTTCCAATTTCTCGTCCAATGTCCGTGCGGAAGTGCATGCCCTCAAACTTGATCTTCGACATCGCTTCATAGGCCGTCGCACGGGCGGCGTCGAGGTCGGCTCCTAGTGCGGTCACGCCCAGAACGCGTCCGCCGTCGGTGACCAATGTGTTGCGAGGTAATGAGTTGCCAGGTAGCGATTCGCGGAGTTGCTTTGTTCCGCTATGAAAAACCTTCGTGCCGTTCACGGCTTCTGCTTCGTCGATGCCGGTGATCGCGACACCTTTCGTGTAATCGCCCGGATAGCCGCGGCTACTTGCGACGACGCAGACGGACGGACGCGGATCCCACACGAGCTCGGCCTGGTCGAGCGTGCCGTTCACGACCGAATCGAGCACGGGCAGGAGATCGCTCTTCAGCCGCATCATGAGTGGCTGCGTTTCCGGGTCGCCGAAGCGAACGTTGAACTCAAGCACTTTGGGACCAGCGGTGGTGAGCATGAGCCCCGCGTAGAGAACGCCTTTGTACGGAATCTCGTCTCGCCGAAAGCCGTCGAGCACGGGAATGAAAATTTCGCGTTCGACCTGAAGCAAAAGCTCACGGGTGATGGCGGGCGTGGGGCAAACGACGCCCATGCCGCCGGTCATCGGGCCGGTGTTGCCGTCGTCGATGGGCTTGTGATCCTGGCAAGGCTCCATGACGTAAATGGATTGACCATCGACGAATGCGAGCACGGACACTTCCGGGCCGATGAGCATTTCCTCGACGACCACCCGAGCACCGGCGTCGCCGAACTCGCGCTTCCGCATGATGCGGTCGATCGCCTCGAGTGCATCGCTCTGGCGATAACAGACCGTGACGCCCTTGCCTTTTGCCAGACCTGTCGCCTTGATGACGATTGGCGTGCCCCGCGCCTGGATATATTCCGTCGCGGCAAGCGGGTCCGTGAAGCTGCGCGCCTCGGCCGTCGGGACGGACTGATTTCGCATCAACTCTTTGGCGAACCACTTGTCTGCTTCGAGCCTGGCCGCGACTTTGCTCGGCCCGAACACCCTGATCTTTTCCTTCTCCAGCGCATCCACCAGACCCAACGCAAGCGGCTCTTCGGGACCGACAAAGACGAGATGGATGTTGTTCTGTTTTGAAAACTTGATGACCGCGGGGAAATCGAGCGGATCAATTTTGACGTTTTCCGCAACCAGGGCCGTGCCAGGATTGCCGGGAATCGCAAAAATCTTGCCGACACCCGCCGACTGCGACAACTTCCATGCGATGGCGTGCTCTCGGCCGCCCGAACCAATGACTGCGACGTTCATTTTGATCTCTTTGAGATATCAGATTTCCAGACTAACAGCCAAATGTTAGAAGCCCAACTTAAATCGCTAGTTTCAGCTTTAGCTACAGCCCCCAGGGCTCGCGGCCGTCGGTGAGCACATCCACGCCGTTCTCCGTGACCGCGACAGTGTGCTCGAAGTGGCACGCGAGGCGGCCGTCTTCGGTGACCATCGTCCAGCCGTCATCCAGCACGCGCACATCACGTCGCCCCGCGACGACCATCGGCTCGATCGCGAAGGTCATGCCCGGGCGCAATTTGAAGTCGTGTCTGAGCTGTTCGCCTGTGACGAAATTCGCGACCTTCGGGTCCTCGTGCATCGATCGACCCACGCCGTGGCCGACGAATTCTCGCACCACGTTGAACCCCGCATCCTCGACGTGCTTTTGCATGAGCATGGCGATCTCGGACCACTTTTTGCCGGGCCGAATCAGGCGAAGTGCGAGCTCGAGCGTCTGCTTCGTATTGTCGACCAGCTTCTGAGCGTGCGGCGTAATCTTGCCGACGGGCAAGGTGATAGCGGTGTCGGCGCAATAGCCTTCATGTCGAAGGGCGACGTCGAGCGTCACGATGTCGCCCGGAACGAGCTGGCGCGCATTTGGAATGCCGTGCACGACCTCGTCGTTGACGCTGATACACGTTTCGGCGGGATAACCTTCGTTGGGCTTGTAGGACGGATAATTTTTGCTCGTGCCCACCGCACCGACTTTGCCAAGTTCTTCACGCGCGATCTCGTTGAGCTGGCCCGTGGTGACACCCGGCGCAACCGCGGCGGCCATCTTTTGCAGGATGTCAAAACCGATTCGACCCGCACGGCGCATCATCTCGATCTCGCGACGGGATTTGATGATGACGGGCATGGCGTGATGGGACGGATTTCTAATGAGCCAGCACGAGTCGTTTCGAATCGTTTCGGCTAGTTTCGGCCGCGAATTTTCTTGGTCTTGTTGTTCTCGCCGCCCAGGAAGCCGCCGTAGTCACGCATCATGAGATTGGCCTCGATGCGTTGGACAATATCAAGCGCGACCGAAATGACGATGAGCAAACCCGTACCGCCCAAGAACGCAGCGACGTTGTAAGGAATCTTGAGATACTCACTGACGACGGTGGGGATGACGGCGATGATGCACAGGAACGCGGCACCGACGTAGGTGATTCGCATCATCACGCGCTCGAGATAGTCTGCCGTGCGCGGGCCCGGGCGAATGCCGGGGATGAAGCTGCCGTAATCACGGAGTTGGTTTGCAATTTCCTTGGGCTGAAACTGAATGGTCGTCCAGAAATACGCGAAGAAGAAGATCAATCCGCACTCGACCAGCACATACATAAAACGGCCGTGATGGAACTGGTCGTTGAAGTAGCCGAAGAAGCTGGCGACGGATGATTTGCTACCGTCGGTCGGGGTCAGACGACTTGCGATGAATCCGAGAAATACGCCCGGAAAGAGCATGAGTGACTGAGCGAAAATGATGGGCATCACTCCGCCGTGATTCAGGCGAAGCGGGAGATACTGCTTTTGTCCGCCGTACACACGCCTGCCGCGGGTGTGCTTGGCTTGTTGAATAGGGATGCGTCGCTGCGCCTGGGTGATGAGGATCGCCCCTGCAGTGACGCCGATAAAGCTGAGCAGCAGGAAGATCACGTCTCCTGTGCCGATCGCGTCTGATGCGCCGCCCGTAGTGCTGAACTTGGCGACTACGGTGCCGATCGCGCCTGGCATCTGCGAGAGAATGCCCGCCATGATGATCAGTGAGATTCCGTTGCCCAGCCCGTACTCGTCGATCTGCTCGCCGAGCCACATGATGAACATGCACCCTGCCACAAGCACTGTGAGCCCGATGGACCAGAACGCGAACGTTCCGGACCACGTACTTTGAATGATTCCCTGACTCTCAATGTAGCCGAGCCAGAAATAGCCTTGAATTAATGCCAGTGGCAAGGTCGCATAGCGCGTCCACTCCTGAATTTTCCGCCGGCCCGATTCACCTTCCTTCCGTAACTTTTCAAGCGTTGGAACCACCGTGGTCAGCAGCTGAAAGATGATCGAAGCCGAGATGTAAGGCATGACGCCCAGGCCGAAGATCGTCGAATGCGACAAACTTCCGCCCGAGAAAATCTGAACGTAATTCGCCAGTCGAGTCGCGGCATCGTTGGACGAATCCTTCGAAGCGGCGGCCATCTCCTGAATCCGATCGCCGTCCACACCCGGCAGGGGCACGTGAAAGCCGACGCGATACACGGCGAGCATGAAAAGCGTGAACAAAACCTTGTTACGCAATTCGGGCACGCGAAAGACATTCAGGAATGTTTTGAGCATGTCTGGAAAGTGTAGGGCCCAAGTCCGGAACTCGAAAGCTGAAAATCGATAACGATCATCGGAATGTTACCGCTTCGACGAACTTTAAGCGGCACAGCCAATTATTCTTCCAAAGAGGTGCGACAAGAGACTCTCGGCAATCGACTGTAGGCGATCGACTTTTGGCGGTCGGCAATATCCGTTCTCACTTCTTCTTGGCAACTTGCTTACTTACTGGCTTGGGCCTCTTGAACTTGAAGGGCATGCCCTTGGCGTTCTGCGCAGTCGCACCTGCGGAAGAAAGTTTTTCGATCGCGCTCTTGCTGAAGTGCGAAGCCTGGATGGTAAGCTTCTTCTTGATCTCGCCGTTGCCGAGGATCTTCACGGGCCACTTCTTGCCAGGGACGAGACCTTTTTCGATAAGCGAAGTCTGATCGACGGTCGAGCCGTCCTCGTACTGTGCCTCGATGTCGGCCACGTTGACAATGAAGAAGTGGCGCTCGAAGTCCGCGTTGGAGAAGCCTCGCTTGGGGAAGCGTTTATAGACTTCGGTCTGGCCGCCTTCGTAGCCGCGGCGGATGTATTTGCCGTTACGGGCCTTGGTGCCCTTGGTGCCCTTACCGGCGGTTTTGCCTTTACCACTGCTGTCGCCGCGCCCTTTGCGCTTCGTCTTCTTGTGGCCCAGGCCTTCGGTGATGTCGTGAACCATGCTCATATCGGGACTCGCTTCGGAAATCGTTGTCTTGATTCTAGTAACAGACGGGTATTCGACAGACGGGCATTCGATCAGATTCTCATGCAGATGACGGTCACAGCTCACCAGTAATTACAATTCACCCGCGCCGACTTCAAGTTCGACTTTTCGCGAACCGGAAATCTGCTCTTTACTCCGGAGCTGCTTCAGTGCATCCAAGGTCGCCTTGGCGAGGTTCTTAGGGCTCGTCGAGCCATAGGACTTGGAAAGGATATCGGTGACGCCAGCGAGTTCCAGCATCGGGCGAACGCTCTTGCCCGCGGTGACGCCGGTACCCGCACGGGCGGGCACAAGAATGACGCTGCTCGCGCCGGTCTTGCCCTGACTGATGTGCGGAATCGTTGTTCCCTTGAGCGGCACTTTGAACATTGTACGGCGGGCTTCTTTGGTTGCTTTTTCGACGGCCGACGGAACTTCGTTCGCCTTGCCGTAACCCAGGCCGATTGAGCCCTTGCGGTCGCCGGTTGCGACGAGTGCGCCGAAGCTGAAGGTTCGGCCGCCCTTGACGACATTGGAACATCGGTAAATTCGGATGACGCTGGATTCTACGCCCGACTCATCGGGCTCGCCACGACGATCGCCGCCGCGTCCGCCGCGCTGGCCACCACCACGCTGGCCACCGCCACCGCCGCGCTGACCACCACGTCCGCCGCCGCCACCACCGCCACCACCACCACGGTTATCGCCTCCTCCGCGGTTGTCAGCAGGCGCTGCGGCAGCGGGTGCTGCGGCGGGTGCGCCGGCTGGCACTTCTGGGGTCGTCGGGGTCGCTGTGTTTGTTTCTTCGGCCATGGAAATTTTCTCGAGTGTGAGGAGGGCGATTCAGCGCCCTTTCCTCAATTGAATTCTGAGTCGATAGGTTAGAACTGCAGTCCGCCCTCGCGGGCGGCGTCGGCCAGGGCCTTGATTCGGCCGTGATAGGTCCGGCCGTTTCGGTCGAACGCGACTTTCATCACGCCGGCGGCCTTGGCACGCTCTGCGATCGCCTTGCCCACGGCTTGTGCCATGACCAGGTTCGCGCCCGTCTTCGCATCGCCACGAACGGCTTCATTCGTCGTCGAAGCGGCGGCAAGAGTCTTACCCGTCACGTCGTCGATGACCTGAGCGTAGATGTGCTTGCTCGAGCGGTACACGGTCAGGCGGGGGCGCTCGGCGCTTCCAGACAGCGTGTGCCGGATCGAGTATTTTCGTCGCTGGAGGCGCTCGGCCTTCTTGATAAGTTTGTCTGCCATGTCTGATTAGGCCTTGTGGGCCCCTCGCTGAGTGTCGAAAATCTCTAAAGAGCGCGATACGAACCGCGTTTTTACTTGGAGCCAGCGCCGCCGAACGCCTTGCCGGGCTTGCTGATGACGGTTTCACCGACGTAGCGAATGCCTTTGCCCTTATATGGCTCGGGCTTGCGCTGTTTACGGATGTTGGCGGCGAAGTCGCCGACCTGCTGACGATCGGTGCCTTCGATAACTATACGCGCCGCAATCTCACCGCCGCCCGGCTCGACCTTGGCCGACAGGCCCAGGGGCACGGGGAGCGTGATTTGATTCGCCAAGCCGACGGACAAGACAAGGCTCTTGCCCTTGACCTCTGCCTTATAACCCACGCCGCGCATCTCGAGGGTCTTGTTGAAACCCGTCGTTACGCCTGTGACATAATTGGAGACCAGAGCGCGCGTTAGACCGTGAAGGGCCTTGCTCTGCTTCTGATCGTTAGGCCTGGTCACGACGACTTCGGTGCCCTTGAGTTCGACCTTGATGATCGGGTGGACGTCAAGTTCGAGCTTGCCCTTAGGGCCGTCGAACGAGACTTTTTGACCGGCGATGGCGACCTTTGCCTTGCCGACCGCGACTGGTTTTTTGCCGATTCTGCTCATGGTAGTGGGGAGTGGATAGTTGAGAGTGAATATAAAAGCAGAGGCAGGACTAGCTGACGGTGCACAGCAACTCGCCGCCGACGTTAAGCTCACGGGCCTTGCGGTCGGAGAGGACGCCCTTGCTTGTGGAGACGATGGAGATGCCCATGCCGTTGAGGACTTTCGGGAGCGACTCAACGGGCTTGTACACGCGGCAGCCGGGCTTGGACACGCGGTCGATCGCGTGAATCACCTTCTCGCCGTCGAGCGAGTAGCGAAGGTTCACACGAATGACACCTTGCGGGCCTGCGCCGACGGCGGCATCGACCACATCGTAGGACTCGATGTAGCCTTCGTTCTTAAGCACTTCGGCGATACCCAGGCAAATTTTGCTCTTGGGGATCTGAACCTGCTTTCGACGAACGCCATTGGCGTTGCGAATTCGCGTCAGCATGTCAGCAATTGGATCTTGATTGTTCATCGTTCGATTCGTAGATGGTGGATATCGGTTGGTGGATATCGGAAGACGCTTACCAGCTGGCCTTTTTCAGGCCCGGAATCAGACCACGCAGGGCCATCTCACGAAGCTGATGGCGGGAGATCTTGAACTTGCGATATACCGCTCGCGGACGGCCGGTGATCGAGCAGCGGGTGCGACTGCGGGTCGCGCTGCTGTCGCGCGGAAGCTTGGCGAGTTCAGCGTAGTTACCCTCGGCCTTGAGCTGCTTACGCTTCTCGGCGTACTTCTTGACAAGGTATTCACGCTTTTTCTGTTTTGCGATCCAGGCTTTTGTCGACATGGTCTTGTCTCTTTATTTGATGGCTTTGGTCTGACTGATCGAAAGAGGGTTCGTTATTACGGCGCCTGACTACTATGCTTTTTTACTGTAGTTCTTTTACTGTGCTTCTTTGGTGTCGTCGCGGAACGGAAAGCCCATGAGTTTGAGCATCTCTCGGCCGTGCTCGGGCTTCTTTGCCGTCGTCACGATCGTAATGTTCATGCCCTGCTGGACGGTGACTGTCGCGCCTTCGATTTCGGGGAACACGGTCTGTTCGGTCAGGCCGAAGTTGTAGTTGCCTTCGTTGTCGAAGGCGTTGGGGTTCAGGCCGCGGAAATCCTTCACGCGTGGGATGGCCAGGGTGATAAGGCGGTCAAGGAACTCATACATCCGCGTGTTGCGGAGCGTGACCTTCAGGCCCGTCTCCATGCCTTCACGGACCTTATAGCTCGCCACGCTCTTCTTGGCCTTACAGCGAACGGGCTTCTGACCTGCGATGGTGGCGAGTTCTTTTTCGATCGTGTCGATCTTGGCCTTGCCTTCGCCGCCAATGGTCGCGAATCGTCCGACGCCCATCGAAATGACGATCTTCTCGAGCCTGGGCACGGCGAGTCGGTTCTTGAAGCCGAACTTCTCGCTCAGCTCGCCGACGATCTTTTCGCTGTAGATCGTGCGAAGACGAGCGGGCGGAATTTCTGTTGCGGTGGCAAGCTTTTCGCTGCCGTCGGACTTCTGCTTGGGTCCGCCGCCCTTGGCGGCGCGACGAGCGGCGATCTCGGCTTCGGTCGGCTTAGGGCCCTTCGCCCGATCCGCGCCGCCGCCTTTTGATTCGCTCTTCGCTTCTGATTTTGTGTCTTTTTCCTTAGCCATGATTTACCTGCTCATTTCTTACAAGCTTATTTCTTCGAAGCCGATGACTTTGAGGCCTACTTCTTTGCAGCGACTTTGCTGACGACGCCCAGTGACGTACCACTCTTTGCGACGCGGTGCTTCACACCGTCGCGAATTTCGAACTTCACGCGGGTCGCCTTGCCGGTGGCGGGATCAACCGGGAGCACATTGCTCACGTGGATCGGAGCGTCCTTTTGAATTCGGCTGCCGGGCTGGCCCTGTGACTTGGGCTTGACGTTCTTCCATACGCGGTTGATGCCCTCAACCAGGACGCGGTTCTTGCCGGTGATGACGCGCAGGACTTTTCCAGTCTTGCCCTTGTCGCCGCCGCTGATGACGACCACCAGGTCGCCGCTTTTAATTCGTGATGCCATGATTCGAGTACCTGTTTTCGTTTGTTACTTACTTACTGTCCGTACGGCCTATTTGTTTCACCGACCTGATGTTTTCTGATCAGACGACTTCGGAGGCGAGTGAGACAATCTTGAGGAAGCTTCGCTCGCGAAGCTCGCGGGCGACGGCTCCGAAGATACGCGTTCCGCGCGGCTCGTTCTCGGGGGTAATGACGACTGCTGCATTATGGTCGAATCGGACATAGCTGCCGTCGGGGCGCTTGGTCGGCTGCTTGGTTCGAACGATGACGCAGCGAATGACTTCGCCGTCCTTGATGTCGCCGTTTGGCAATGCTTTCTTCACGACCGCGATAATGATATCGCCGATGGTGGCGGTCTTGCGGAAGAACTTGCCGCTGGGCGAGCTGCCGCCCAAAACTTTGATACACATCGCGACCTTGGCGCCCGTGTTGTCAGCGATGTCGAGATAGGTTTGTTGTTGAATCATGGTGGTGGGTTATTGCGGTATCGGGCGGTCGAATGCTGGCGGTTTATTGCCGGCGGTCAATCAAAGGCTGAACTACTACTGATTAGCCTACTTGATCTGTTCTGAAGGCTCTTCGGCCTTCACGAATGATGCCCCGCGGGTGATGATCTTTACGAGTCGGTGATGCTTGGTCTTGCTCATCGGGCGGCACTCGGCGATCTGGACGGTATCGCCTTCCTGTGCCTGGGTCGCTTCGTCATGAACCTGAAGCACTGTTCGACGCGACAGATACTTGCCGTACTTCGGATGCTTGACCTGATAGGCGATCAAAACCTTGACGGTCTTGGAGGCTTTGGCGCTCGTGACCACGCCTTGGAGGACGCGGCGAGAGCTGCGGGTCTCGCTGCCTTGTGATTCTGTGGATGTTGCTGCGGTGCTCATGTTCGATTCTCTTTCTTGACTGATCTCTATCTCACTTTGCTATGGCTTATTGCCTGACTTTGATTTGGGCTTCAGGCGGGCAAAACTGCCGCGGCCTCTCGCTGCTTGAGCAATGTCTTGTGCAACGCGATCTGACGGCGAATCTTGGTCAGCTTCTTAGGGTCGTCGAGCTTCTGCGTGACCGACTGGCTTCGAAGGTCATAGTGCTCGCGGTGGAGCTTTTCCAAGCCCTGCGTCAGCGCTTCGACGTTCTTCTCTTTCATTTCCTGGCGAACTTTCTTATTCATGATCGGGCTTCCTTAGCTTAGTCGGCTGAGTTGTATTCTGAATCAGGCGATCGTGTGGCGGCGTTCGACGAACCGGGTGCGAACGGGCAGTTTGTGGGCAACGCGGGCGAGTGCACGCTTGGCGGTCACTTCGTCCACCCCGGAGATTTCGCACACGACAGTCCCGGCCTTCACGACGGCGCACCAGAACTCAGGCTCACCCTTACCCGAACCCATTCGCACTTCGAGCGGCTTGGCCGACACGGACTTGTGCGGAAAGACTCGGGGAAAGTATCGACCGGTTCGGCCGATGGCGTGCGAGACCGCGATGCGGGCGGCTTCGAGCGTCTTGGCGGGAATCCAAGCCATTTCGAGCGACTGAAGGCCGTAGTCACCGAAGGCGACGTAGTTGCCGCGCGTGGCGTTGCCCTTCATCTTACCGCGTTGACTTTTGCGGAACTTAACCCGCTTGGGCATCATTGCCATGGTTCACCTTGAGAGCGTTGAATGGAGAGTGTTTTGTTGGACTTCTGAACTATTCTTACGACCGCGATCATCCACGACGGCCGCGACGCGGGCCCCCCGGACGCACGTCCGTGTCGGCCACAAGGTCGGCATCGCCGTATCGGCCGCGATAGATCCACACCTTGCAGCCGAGCGTTCCGTACGTGGTCGCAGCGACGGTGTAGCCGTAATCGATGTTCGCCTGGAGCGTTGTGAGCGGGACCGATCCGCTGGTCGACTTTTCCGTGCGGGCGATTTCCGCGCCGCCGAGACGTCCTGCGAGCTGAATTCGGATGCCCTTGGCACCGGCACTCATGGTCGCTTCGAGCCGCTGCTTCATGATCCTGCGGAAGCTGCCGCGACGCTTGAGCTGTTCGGCGATACCCTCGGCCACGAGCTGGGCGTTGAGGTCGGGGTTCTTGATTTCGATCACCTTTATCGGGGCGACTTTACGCTGAATGAGGTCTTCGACTTCTTCACGCAGCTTGTCGACCGACTCACCCTTGGGCCCGATGACCAGACCCGGACGTGCGGTCTTGAGTGTGATTGTGACTTCCTGCTGAGTTCGCTCGATCAGGACATCGGAGATCGCGGCGAAAGGCGGCTGACGGTTCAGCTTGGTGTCGACGAGTCGGCGAACCTGATAGTCTTCGATCAGGAATTGGCCGTAAGCGCGCTTAGGAGCGAACCACTTGCTTTTCCAGTCCTCGGTGATACCGACGCGGAACCCGGTTGGATTGACTTTTTGACCCATGTTTGGCTGTCTTTCTTTGGTGTCTACTTGCTGTCGGTTTTGCCAGCAGTTGCTGTTTTGGGATCGACTTTATCGAGACTCTCGACGTCCTCGACAGGACCGCCGAAGGCTTCGTCTGCGGGTGCGACGCTGATGATAAGATGGCTGGTGCGCTTCATGATCGCGTAGCTCTTGCCACGATCTTTGGGCTGGAACCGCTTCATGATCGGGCCCGCATCGACGCGAGCTTCGGTAACGATCAGCTCTTCGCGGGAGGGTGCGGTTTCCTGGTCGTTGTAGTTCGCGACGGCGGACTTGACGACGTTGGTGATCATCACGGAAGCGCGTTTCTTGTTGAAGCTGAGCAGATTGATGGCATGATCGACGGGCTTGCCGCGGATCAGGTCCATGACCAGACGCGCCTTGCGGGGCGCGATACGGGCATGGCAGTGTTTGGCGATGTAGGGCATGGGAGGCTCCGGGCGGCTGTCACGAATTTCAATAGAACTATTTGGCGTCGGCGGTCTTGGCACGGTGGCCCTTGAAGTTACGAGTCGGGCTGAACTCGCCGAGCTTATGACCGACCATGTCTTCGACGACGTAGACCTTGATGAACTTCGTGCCGTTGTGGACTTCGAAGGTATGGCCGACGAAATCGGGGATGATGGTGCAGGCGCGTGCCCAGGTTCTCATGGGCAGCTTCGCGCGTCGCTCGTTGAGGGCCGACACACGCTTGTAAAGCTTTTCGTCGACGTATGGACCTTTTTTGGCGCTTCTTGACATGGATGATTCTCTTTAGCGGAAGATGATTGCCGGGGGTCAAATTACCGGAGTTCTTAGTGCCGGGGGTCTTAATGTTTGACGGTTTGCGAGCGCTGCTGGAAGCGGCCGAACTTACGGCGACGCAGGATGAGTTTTTCGCTCTTGGCGCGGGGGTTACGCGTGATGCCACCCTTGGCCGGTACGCCGGTCTTGCTGACGGGGTGACGACCACCGTTGCTTCGACCTTCACCACCACCCAGCGGGTGATCGATGGGGTTCATGGCCTTGGCGCGGGTGTGGGGACGGATGCCGCGATGACGACTTCGCCCTGCCTTGCCGAGGTTGACGTTGATCCAGTCGAGGTTACCGAGCTGGCCGATGGTCGCACGGCAGACGCCGCGGATTCGGCGGACTTCGCCCGAGGGAAGCGTGATGACCACGAAATCGCCTTCACGGGCGGTCAGAGTGGCGACCATCCCGGCCGAGCGAACGAGCTTACCGCCCTGCCCGGGATTGAGTTCGATGTTATGAATCGGCAGGCCGGTGGGGATGACGCCCAGCGGGATGCAGTTGCCCGTGTCGGGCGGTGATCCTACGCCGTTCTGAACCGTCTGGCCGACCTTGAGACCGTTGGGTGCCAGGATGTAGGCCTTCACGCCGTCGGCATACTTGACCAGCGCGATGTTGACCGAGCGGTTGGGGTCGTATTCGATCGCCTCGACAGTTGCGACGACGCCGTCCTTCTGCCGCTTGAAGTCGATGAGGCGATAGAGCTGCTTGTGGCCGCCTCCGCGATGCTTGGCGGTGATGACGCCGTGGTGGTTTCGGCCGCCGACCTTACGCTTACCAACGACCAGCGACTTTTCCGGCTTGAACTTGGTGATATCGACCTTGTAGTCGATGACCGAGCCTTGGCGTCGACCGGCGGAGGTGGGTTTGTATTTCTTGAGTGCCATGCTGAACTCGGTAAATGATTTCTAAGCTGAATCGAGCGAACCGCTTACTACGTCACTAACTAGATGACTTCGATCTTGGAATCGACGTCGAGCGTGACCAGTGCGCGCTTCAGGTCTGTCTTGTAGATGTAACCCGTTTTGGTCCGGCGGGCCTTGCCCTTACGGATGTGCGTTCGAACGTCGACGACCTTGACGCTATAGATCTTCTCGATCGCCAGCTTGATCTCGGGCTTGGTCGCACCCGGGGCCACCTGGAACGAGTAGGTGTTGCGCGAGTGGGCCAGTCGATTGGTCTTTTCAGAGAGCAAAGGCTTGATGATGACGTTGGTGGCTTCCATGGCGGTCTCGTTCGGGTGTTTCGTGAATCAGTGAGTCGCGTGATCTGGGTGATTTCAGTCGATGAAGAAGGCCCGCGACGGGTCGCGGGCCGAGTACTTTCTTATGCGATGAGTGTTGAGAAGCCTGCCTTGGTCATAATGACGTTGCGGCGGGCCAGGATGTCCCACGCGTTAAGCTGGGCTACGGTCGATACAGTTGTTCGTTCGAGATTGCGTGCGGCGCGGTAGAGAGTCGGATTGTGGTCATCCAGTGCCAGCAGAACCGAACTGTTGATCTTGAGTGCTTTGAACACCTCGGCCATGACCTTGGTCTTGGCATTCGAGAGTTCGACGGTATCCAAAAGCTTGAGTTCACCCGACTTGATCTTTGCCAGGATCGCATTATCTCGAGCCAGTCGACGCGACTTGAGGCTGAGCCCCAGACGCCAGTCCTTGGGCAGACGCTGCTTCGCGTGGCCGCCGCCCTTACGGACGGGCTGGCGAATAGAGCCTTGGCGGGCGTTGCCGGTGCCCTTTTGCTTGTAGATCTTCCGGGTCGAACCTTCGACCTCGCCGCGTCGCTTCGTGCGGTGCGTGCCTTGGCGCTTGTTCGAGTTGTAATACACAATCGCCTGCTTGAGCAAGGCGCGGCGGGGTTCGCCCGACTCGTCGGCGCCGAGGCGCTCGGGCGAGACGGAAACCTTGTCAACGACTTCGCCTAACTGATTATATACGAGGACTTCGAGCATGGGATTTTTGGGAAAAAGGATTGGCGATTGGCGTTACATCACGGCAGACAGCTTAGCTTTCGCTCGTGCTGTCCACTCTCCGCTGACTGAATCTCTACGAAGCCTTCTTCCGTCGAAGCTCCATGGCTGCCTGTTGAATGATGACGAGCGATCCATTGGCTCCGGGCAGTGCGCCCTTGATGACCAGGAGATTCTCCTCGGCGACAATTTTGACGATGGCGTGGTTGCGGGTGGTGACGCGGTCACCGCCCATTCGGCCTGCCATGCGAAGTCCCTTTTTTGGCTTACCGCTGTGACCACGGTTGGTGGCGTGCGACGCGATCGAGCCGGGCGAACGGTGCTTACGTTCGCAGCCGTGCGATGCGGGCTGGCCGCCGAAGTGGTGGCGCTTCATAACGCCTTGGAAACCCTTGCCCTTAGAGACGCCCACAACATCGACGAGCTCTACACCTTCGAACAACTTGACGTCGACGGTGGAACCTTCTTCGAGTTCTGAGGGCTTATCCAGGCGAATTTCGCGGAAAAAACGCTGCGGCTTCACGCCGACGCGGCCGGCATGGCCCATCTCGGGAAACGTGCTGGCCTTGGGCTTGACTTCTTCGAAGGCGAGCTGAACGGCGTCATAGCCGTCTACGCCGTCGGACTTCTTGACCTGAGTCACCGGGCAAGGCCCGGCCAATACGATCGTGACCGGAACCAACGCACCCTTGGCGTCGTAGATTCGAGTCATTCCAATTTTTCTACCAAGTAATGCTGGTGTCATTTCGATTCTTCGGGTCAGAGCACCGGGCGAGTGTCGCATATAGCGATGTTCGCACTTTGGTGATTGCCCGCCTCATTTGAAGGCGTTTGCTTGAAGGCACTCTTATGCAGCGCCTTATTTGTTTCGGCTCTCGATTTCGATCGTGAGCCGGGATTGCGGCAGTTTCGCAGGACGAAACATTTTCCGCGTCGCACGTGGATGTCCGCTTTGGCGGACACTGTTCGGGTCTTGGATGACCCGCACGCACGACCTGGGGATTGTTGATAGTTGAAAGTGGACGGCCGAGGAACCCGATGGTTTTACTCAGACATGTACTGTCGACTACACCGAACTACTGAATTGACCCGGCGAACTGAACTTCTGGATCCAACCGGAACGATCAGGGCAGCGCTGGAAGCTTAGGCCTTGATCTTCACGAACACGCCCGCGGGTACGACCAGACGATTCAGCGACTCGACTGTCCGCGAGGTGGGCTCGAAGATATCGATCACACGCTTGTGTGTTCGCATTTCGAACTGCTCGCGGCTCTTCTTATCGATGAACGGCGAGCGAAGAACGGTGTACCGCTCGACTCGCGTGGGCATCGGAATCGGGCCGCACACACGGGCGTTGGTACGCTTGGCCTGCTCAACGATCTCTTTGGCGGAGACGTCAAGGGCCCGGTGGTCGTATGCTTCCATGCGGATTCGAATTCGGTCGCTCATCAGAAGACTTTCTTTTATAGTCCGCTTAAGGACTGGGTTTCACTCGGGTCCGACCTCGCTTGTGTTGAGAGCCGAAGCTCTTTTCGATCAAGCGGGCCGAGCAATGTATCGCTCTGGCGGGCCAAGTCAAGGGGCTGGAAGGCGTGAAACAGGAGATTCGCGATTTTTCTGCAGGGCGGCTGTGTGATTTATAGGCCTCGCCCTTTCGCGGGACGGGCCGGAAGGGAGTGTGTGGGGACACTTTCTATCTTTGAAGATGATGATGGGAACGAGCATTGCAGAGATTGATCTTGAAGGACCTGTCGGAACGCGCAATATCGGAT
>JBBQKP010000048.1:0-19331 GCA_038326995.1 Tepidisphaerales bacterium | reverse complement strand
GTCGGAAAGACCGCTCTTGCGGCATCGCAGGCGGCGATCCAGACCACCGGCAACAACATCGCAAACGCGGGGAACGCCGACTACTCGCGCCAGGTCGCACGCATCACCAGCAACCGGCCTCAGGAGATTCAGCGCGGCACGTTCGTGGGAACGGGCGTGAATCTCGGTGGAATCGACCGGCAAATTGATGAGGCGCTCGAAGAACGTCTCCGTGCGGCGCTGTCAGACAGTGAGGGTGGAAGGGCGGCATCGAACTGGCTATCACGCATCGAGGCCGTCTATAACGAGCTGGGCGAGGACGACATCAGTACGCTGATGAGTCAGTTCTTCAACGGCTGGTCTGAACTGGCAAATAAACCACAGGACATCAGCCAGCGGCAGATCATCACCCAGCAGGGCCAAACGCTGGCGGATCGACTGCAGTCCAGCCGCGGCCAATTCGATTCGCTGATCAAAGATGTCGATTCCAGGCTCGGCGCGTACTCGGACCAGGTCGAAGAAATCTCGAGCAAGATCGCCGAACTTAACGGGCAGATCGTCACCGCGGAATCGGGCGGCGGCGGCGCGAACGGCCTGCGAGATAACCGCGACGCGCTGCTCAAAGACCTCTCCAAACTCGTCAATGTTCGCACCGTTCAGCAGGAAAGCGGCTCGCTCGACGTCTTCATCGGCAGTACACCTGTCGTCATCGGCACTTTCAATCGCGGCCTGTCTTACACCACCCGAATCGACAATGACGGTAAGAGCGTGGGCGTTTACGAACTCAAGGACGGCAGCACGGTTCAGATTAACGGTGGCGTGCTCGGGCAAGTCGCCGCGACGCGCGACACCCTAAACCAAACCATCAGAGACCTCGACAATCTCGCGGGCTCACTCGTCTTCGAACTCAACAAGGCGCACGCACAGGGTCAGGGTCTGATTGGCTATCAGAGTGTGACGGGAACCAGTGTCGTCGCAGACACGACCGTCGCGCTCAACGCCGCCGCGACTGATCTTCCAAACAAAGCCAACAACGGCAGCTTCGTACTGCACCTCAGAGATAAAGCCACCGGCTCATCCACCAGCACGCTCATCAAAGTCGATCTCGACGGACTGGGTGGAAACGATACGACGCTCGATTCTCTTGCGACAGACCTTAACGCGATCGACGGCGTTTCGGCGTCTATTTCAGGCGGAAAGCTGACGATCACAAGCGACTCGGGCGCGAGTGAATTGACCTTCAGCCAGGACAGTTCTGGCGTTCTTGCTTCGCTGGGTGTGGGCGGATTCTTTACCGGCAGGGACGCACTGGACATCAAGGTAAGTGACACGATCAAAGCGGATCCAAGGCTCATCGCCGCCGCACGCAACGGGCAGCCCGCCGACAATCAGACCGCGATCGCGATCGCCAATCTTCAGAACGCGCCCGTGAACGGCCTGAAGGGTTTGAGCCTTAAAGAGGCCTATCAAACGCAGGTGAACTTCCTGGCGAGTAAGACGGAATCGGCCAGGCAACGGACACAAAGCGCCGACGCCGTCGTGGAAACGCTCGATGCACAGAGGCAGGCGATCAGCGGCGTGAGTCTGGACGAGGAGGCGATGAATCTTCTTCGCTATCAGCGTGCATATCAGGCCGCCGCTCGCGTAATAAGCGTGGCGGATGAACTCATGCAAACGCTTATGAATTTGGTCTAGGGGGAAGCGGGGAGCGTGAAGAAGTAAGCGGGAAGAGGTAAGTCAGAGATTCGCTCTCAACTCTCAACTCTCAACTCTCAACTCGCAAATCCCAACTCGCAACTCCCAACTCCCAACTCCCAACTATTTTCCATGACCACCAATTCCATTCCTCTGGCACGGGTTTCTGATCTGCAGCGCAGCAACTCGGCGCTGCGATCGATTCAGCGCGGGAACAGAAATCTGCTGGAGATACAGAATCAACTGACAACGGGCAGGAGGATCAACACGCCTGCGGATGATCCGGGAGTGGCGGCGATATCGATGAGCCTGCGCAAGCTGATGGAACAGCGCGAGCAGTATGGGAAAAACCTGCAGGCCGGGGCGAATCATCTTTCAACGGTCGATACGACGCTCGCCGACGTTTCGGCCCTGCTGCGCGACGCGCAGACGATCGCCTCGGCGAACGTGGGAAGCGATGCGACGTCAGATTCGCGCACGGGCGGGGCGGCACAGCTCGACTCGATCTACAACCAGCTCTTCTCGCTCGCCAACAAAAGTGCGGGCGGGGTCTTTGTATTCGCGGGCGACCGCTCGACGGCTCCGCCGTTTTTGGACGACGCGGGCGGCGTGCGATGGGTGGGCTCGCGCACCGTACTCGCCAACGACTTTGACGAAGCGACGCGAAGCGGTTTCATGGTCGATGGGGCGGAGATTTTCGGCGCGACCAGCACCCGCGTGCAGGGCCGGGCGATTCTCACGCCCAGTGCGACTCAGAACACGAGGCTGATTGACCTCAAGGGCACGGGCGGCGCCGGAATCGCCAAAGGTACGCTCTCAATTTCAGACGGATTGGGCGTCTCGCCCGTGCTGGTCGATCTGAGCACGGCCGACACGCTGGGTGATGTCGCGACCCTCATTAACAACTCGGGCATTACAAATGTCGTCGCGGCCGTCAACTCCAGCGGGGACGGCCTGATCATCTCGGGCGATCCCGGACAAAACATCAACATACAGGACGTCGGCGCGGGAACGACCGCACTGGATCTTGGTGTGCGAACGGCTTTCGGCGGCGCGGGCGCGGGCCTTCCCGTCAACGGCCAGAGCGTGCGGCCCGTGCTCGGGCCTCTCACTCCCATCGGGCAACTCCGCGGCGGGCTGGGCATCGACCCTTCGGGCCTGACCATCACCAACGGCGGGCAAACGAGAAACATCAACTTCGGCGGCGCGACGACCGTGGAGGATGTGCTCAACCGAATCAACAACAGCGGCGCGAACGTCCGTGCTTCGATCAACCCCGCCGGAACAGGCATCGATCTGGTAAATGCTGTGCAGGGCACGCGAATGACCATCGGCGAGAACGGCGGCTCGACCGGCGCGGATCTGGGTCTGCTTTCATTGGATCAGACCACGACCCTGGCGGAACTGAACGACGGAAAAGGCGTTCAACTCGCGAACGGGGCGAACGATATTCGCATCACGGACGGAGCGGGTGTGTCGTTCGAGGTCGATCTTGATGGTGCCGTCACGCTCGCAGACGTCATTACACGCGTGAACAACGCGGCCGGTACTGCGGGGGCGGGCGTCAGCCTGACGCTTTCGCCGTCAAGCAACGGCCTGCAACTGACTGATTCGACCGGCGGGGGCGGGACACTGGCGATCGAGTCGATCAACTTCTCTAAAGCCGCGGCCGACCTGGGGCTGGGAGGCGTCACCGTCGGCGGTGTGATTCAGGGTCAGGACGTGAACCCGATTCCGAGCACGGGTGTGTTCGCGTCGCTCGACCGGCTACGCAAAGCGATGCGCGCTGGAGATCAGCGCGACATGACCCGCGCGGCCGAGGAACTGAAGACAGACCTCGACCGCATCGTCGCCGCGCGCGGGCAGGCAGGCGCGAAAGTTCAGGAATTCGAGCGGCGGCTATCGACGCTGGAAGACCTGAAAGTGCAGGATCAGAGGACGCTCAGCGAGCTTGAAGATGTAGATTTCACCGCCGCGATCACACAGTTTCAGACGATCCAGACTGCGCTTCAAGCAAGTCTGGCGACGACGGCGCGGATCGACGGGCTTTCTTTGTTTGATTTTCTGCGATAGAGATTGGTGTTCATTTTCGCAACCAAATTTCGCGGTAAAATTCTAGAGCGAGTCAGGCTTTGTTTGACCTGGGATTCATCCCGCCATGACTGCTACCGGAAAAAAAACACCGTGAATCCCAAACACGCCTTCCGCCGCAGCAGGCATATAGACGTTCTTGCGTCGATGAGCGACGTGGCGTTTGTCGATGGTAGAGAGAAACAAGCACGCGGGCACTGGCGCGATGTGATAGGCAAAGACATGCTGCGTTGCAATGAAATTGTCCTTGAGATCGGCTGCTTCGACGCGGAGTTTCTAATTGACATTGCACACGCCAATCCGGGTGTGGGGTTCGTCGGGCTGGACTGGAAGGCGGCAGCGCTGTGTAAGGCAGCTGCCCGGATTATCGAGCTCGGGCTGAAGAACATTCGATTGATCAACGGCCGGGCGCAGGAAGTCGATGAGATGTTCGCCCCGATGGAACTCAGCGAAGTGTGGCTGCTCCACCCCGACCCGTGCGACGGAGAAAATGAGCTGAAAAACCGGCTATTCTCTGGCGAATTTTTGATTCGCCTGGCCAATACGATGAGCACTGACGGGCTTTTTTTGCTCAAGACCGATCACCCTGGATATTTTCAATGGGCGGCTTCCGCGATCGGCGCGGCTTGTCCTGATTTGCGGGACGGCAGACGTGTGAAGAAAAGCGAGCTGATGCAGGACATCGATCTTCCCGGCAAATCTGACCGCGCGATGGAGCTATGGAACCTGTTACTGCTGACGGCAAACTGGTGGGAAGATGAAGTCGTGGCGAGCTGGATGAAGGGGCGATTGATCGAAGGACGCAAGACACTGTTTGAAAGACGGTTCGTGAACAAGCGCTGGCCGATCTACGGGATGGAGCTGCAGCGCTCGAGGATCGACGACGCTAGCGACTAAATCTTCGCACTCAATTAAAAGAGCCGCGAACGCAGTAATCGGGAGTGAATAATTGGGAGTGGGTAAGCGGGAGTGGGTAAGCGGCTACTAGATTTCCTTTGATCGAGATCAATAGAAAACGGAACGACTGCGGAAATCCGCGAACAAGACCGCTTATTTCGTGTGCGGCTCTTTTTCGGGCGAGTGAACACGCCAGTGATTCCGAGAACTGACAGTTGAATTCACTTCTTCGAGTGGCACGGAACGTGCTCTTATCGGGCAGAGGGAGAAATGGGGCGGTGAAAGGGTGCAAGAGATGCCCGGAAGCGCAAGGATGCGACGCCGGGGGCGCAAGAAGCGCAGAAACGTTTCAAAGCACTTGAAAATGCAGAGTTCTTAGCCCGCAAGACAAGGATGTCAAAGGGTGAAGAAAGCCGCGGGATGGAATCCAGCGGCTCTGAAGGAGTAGGCGAAGATGCGAAGATGCGAAGATGTAAGTTTCTCGGCGGCGACGGAGTTCGCCAAAGCGCAGTGGTGCATGGTTGCATCACTGGAGAACCGTGGCAAGAAAACGTTGGTGCATGGTTGCACCGGTGAGAAAACGTTAGTGCATGGTTGCACCGGTGAGAAAACGTTGGTGCATGGTTGCACCGGCGAGAGTCAATAAAGTTGGTTCAGGTTCGCAAGAGCCCGGGCCGATGGTGTGCAAGAAACGGAGTTCTGTCGGATGGATATCCAGACCACACGATTCGGAACAGTGACGGTCGAAGACGACCGGATCATGACCTTTACCAGCGGGCTGCTGGGATTTCCCGAGCATCAACGTTTTGCGTTGATACAGGCGGGGCAAGACAACTACTTCTTCTGGCTTCAATCTGTTGAAGACCCGAATGTCGCATTTGTCATCACGGACCCGAGCATCTTCTTCCGGGACTATCAGGTTCCGGTGAGGGAAGACGTTCAGCAGGAGCTCCTTCTTCAGGACGCCGCCGAGGCGCAGGTCTTCGTGATCTGCAACAAGGTTGGCGAATGGCTGACGGGCAATCTGCTGGGGCCGCTGGTGGTGAACGTGCGTAATAAGCAGGGCACCCAGGTGGTGTTGACGGACAAGCGTTGGACGACGCGCCAGCCGCTCTTGCGGCTTGCGGCCGACCAGGCATTGGCGAAATCCGCGTGAGTTTTCTGATTGCGTGTGTCTAGGCGGATGGGTGTCAAAGGAGACTCAGGCCGCAAAGGACGCACGCGAATCAGGGCTTAGCTGGATTACCATGTCAAAAACGAACCCGCGCCGGATTTTTCTGGCCGGGTGACGGATATGAGTTAGACTCCGCACGTCTCAACAGATGTCCGGAGTGGCCTGGCCCGATCGGATCGGCAGGTGTCACTCATAACCGGCTGTCTAAAAAAATGCCACGCGATCGCCGCTAATCGCATTTTATCGGGCCTATGGTCCTGACGAGATGTGGAACGCTCACGGACGAATGTCTGATGGGTCGATCACGGACGAATCGCCGCCACGCGGCCGCGTTAATTGCCGCGGAAGGAGCCCAATATGTTAGTGCTATCTCGACAACGAGATGAAGTGATCATGATCGGTGACGATATCGAAGTCACCGTTGTTGATATTCGCGGGGACAAAGTCCGCCTGGGTATTTCAGCACCCAAGGCTGTCAGCGTCCACCGCAAGGAAGTCTACGACGCCATCAAAAAGGAAAATCGAAATGCCGCTCAGGTGAAGCCCGAAGACCTGCCCACGGACTTGGGCACCAAGCTCGCTTCACCTTTGCCCGCCGCTCCCGCGCCCGCCGCCACTCAAGTGCCGGCAAGCCCTTCAACTGGTCCTGCTTCCAGTGCAGCCCAGAAGAGCGCTCGAAACATCAGCGGGCCCGCATACGGCAACGGCAACAACAACAACAACCCCTGAAGCGACGTCACCACTCCCAAGGCCTCTCGCGAGGCTTCCTTCGCGGCCTGACCGCCGCGAGCAGCAATCACGGAGGATTGCCCTATGTCACGCATCAATACCAATGTCGGCGCGTTAACCGCGCAACGCGGTCTCAACAAAACTCAAAAAAGCCTCGACCAGACGCTGCAACGCCTCTCCACAGGCCTGCGAATCAACCGCGGCGCTGATGACCCCGCCGGGCTCATCGCTTCCGAGGGTCTGCGGTCTGAAATCAGCGGAATTAACACCGCCATCAGCAACTCGCAGCGCGCCAGCAACGTCATCGCCACAACAGAAGGCGCGCTCAACGAAGTCGCCAGCCTCCTTCTCAACGTCAAGAACCTCATCGTCGAGGCCGCCAACTCCGGTGCCCTAAGCGAGGACGAAATCTCCGCCAATCAACTCCAGGCCGATTCCGCGATCGAGTCCATCACACGCATCAGCAACACCGCCACTTTCGCCGGGCTTAAGCTCCTTAACGGCCAGCTCGATTATGTCACTAGCGGCGTCGCCAAAAGTTCCATTCAGGCGCTTCGAATCAATCAGGCGAACTTCGGTCGCAACGATTTCCTCCCCGTTGACGTGCAGGTCATCACCTCCGCACAGCAGGCGCAACTTCAATTTCCCAATAGCGCCATCGGCAGTGGAATCCGCATCGAAGTCACCGGAGTCAACGGTGTTGACGTGCTGCAGTTCGTCAGCGGCGCGTCCGCAAGTTCCATCGCGTTTGCCGTCAACCGACTCAGCGACTCCACAGGCGTTACCGCCGAATTCATCAACAGCGCCAACCCCTCCAGCGGCATCGCGTTCAAAAGCACCGGCTGGGGATCAAGCGAGTTTATCTCCGTGCGAACCATCGCGGGTTCGTTTGCCACCACCAGCAACACAGGAGCGGCGGCCGATCGTGCTGTTGGTCGTGACGTGATCGCGACCGTCAACGGTGCGCTAACCAACGGCAACGGCCTGACGATCGAACTGAACACCAACACACTCGATTTGGAGTTCACTCTCAGCGAGACCTTCGGCGCCGCATCGACCCGATTCGCCGTCACCGGCGGCGGATCGCTATTCCAACTCGGGCCGCAAGTCATAAGCAATCAGCAGGTCAACATCGGCATCCAGTCCATCGCCGCCAGCAAGCTCGGTAATGACGGTGTCGGCTTCCTGTCGGATGTGCAAAAAGGGGGCGTCGCCAGCCTTGATCGTGATCCTTCCTCCGCCAGCAGAATCATCGAAACAGCGATCCGGCAGGTCTCCATCCTTCGCGGCCGACTCGGTGCTTTCGAACGCAACACGCTCGACACCAACGTCAACTCTCTTTCGGTCGCGCTCGAGAATGTCACTGCCAGCGAGAGCAATATTCGAGATGCCGATTTCGCGCAGGAAACCGCCGCCCTCACGCGGGCGCAGATTCTCACTCAGGCCGGAACCAGCGTCCTGGCGACCGCAAACAGCACACCGCAGTCGGTCCTCAGTCTGCTCCAGTAATCGCCTGGCTTCTCACTCGAGGGTTCAACCACTTTAAGTGACATCGGCCCGCCGATTGGAATTTGATTCACACCCACAATTGGCTTAGACACGTTATGCGGCGTGAAAATTCTTGAAGCGAAGTATTGGATCGACGTCATGGCCGGCCGCGAACGCGGCGCGATCGCCTGGTCCTTGCGCGGCGTGCTCTTTCTCTTCGAGCAGCCCTACGCCCTGACGATGCGAATTCGAAATCGCCTCTACGATACCCAGAAAATCCGCATCCGCACTCTGCCCCGGCCCGTCGTATCAGTCGGCAATCTCACCACCGGCGGAACTGGAAAATCCCCCGTCGTCGCATGGCTTGCCAAACAGCTGATCGCCAAGGGCGTCCGTCCGGCCGTACTGCTTCGCGGCTACCGCGATCGAACGAGGTCCGACAGACAATCTCAAAGCGACCGATCTCAAAGTGATGAGGCACGCGAGTATGAGCAGCTCCTGGGGCCGCACATCACATCAGGTGGCGCGACGATCCGCGCCGTCACGATTCGCGCCAATGCCGACCGTGTCTTCGCCGCCAATCAGGCAATCGCCCACGACCCGGAAATCAACGTCTTCGTGCTGGACGACGGCATGCAGCACCGCCGCGTCGCACGCCAATGCGAAATTGTTCTCGTCGATGCCACCGACCCGTTCGGCCATGATCACGTCTTGCCTCGCGGCCTGCTGCGCGAACCCATGGAAGGCCTTCGCCGTGCCGACGCGATCGTCCTCACGCGCGTCGATCAGGCGGGAAGTCACATGTTCTCCACTTCCATTGCACAAATCGAAGCAGAGATCGAAAGGCACACGAACGCGCCGCGATTCAAGTGCCGACACGTCATCACCCAATTCGTCGACCTCGCGGGCAATCCGGTTTCGCTGGATCACAAACGATATTTCGCTTTCGCCGGACTTGGCAATCCGCAGCCGTTCTTCGCACAACTTCTCGTACGCTCGCATCGCGATTCAGCCACATGCGTGGGCACGCGAACCTTTCGCGACCACGTGCGATTCGAATCGGCCGAGCAGTTTCAGAAGCAGGTCGTTGATCAGGCGGCACACGTAAGCGCCGACATCATCATCACCACCCGAAAAAACGCGGCCGTAATGCCATCGGCAACATTTCCAATTCCCATTCTGATCGCCGAACTCGCGGTCGAGTTCCTCGACGATGACGACAATAAATTGATCGATCTGGTACTGAGAAAACTTCGCGCCTGATAATTATTGAACGACCGCATTCGGCTGAAGTGTTAACTCGCCGCTTTGCTATAACCTCTTTTCATGTCGAATCGTCCGGCCAACCCGCCTCGTATCGAACTCGTCTTTCTCGGCACGGGCACCTCTGCAGGCGTGCCGATGATCGGGTGCGATTGCGCGGTATGCACAAGCACCGACTCGCGCGACAGTCGCACGCGGTGCAGCGTGGTCATTACTTACGAGGGTCTTGAAGCCGCGACCGGCAAGTCGAAGATCTTCCGCGTGCTGGTCGATGCGACGCCCGAGCTACGCATTCAATGCGTGAAGCAAAAAGTGAAATGGATCGACGCGGTCGTGTTCACGCACGCACACGCGGACCACATCATGGGCATCGATGACTTGCGGCGGTTCAACGCCATTCGCAAAGGACCACTGGACGTATGGGCCGACCAGGAAACGTTCGCGTCGCTGCAAAACTGCTTCGGCTACGCGTTCAATACGCAGGCGACAACGCTCTTTCGCCCCAAGCTCGTCCCGCGTCTGATCACCGGCCCGTTCGACATCGGCGGCGTGACATGGACGCCGATCCCGCTCGACCACGGCACGGGCAAAACGCTCGGCTTCCGTATCGGAAATCTCGCGTACTGCACCGACACCAGCAACGTGCCCCAGTCGTCCAAGGCTTTGCTTCTGGGGCTTGACGTACTTGTGCTGGACGCTCTTCAGCCCGTAGCACACGAGACGCACCTCACCATCGACGCCGCCATCGAAATCTCACGCGAGCTCGCTCCGCGTCGCACGCTGTTCACGCACATGTCGCATCAAGTCTCGCACGAGGCGACGAGCGCGACATTGCCCCAAAGCATTGAGTTGTCGTATGACGGCCTGATCGTTCAGTCGAGCTGAAAAATTGGTACCACGTTTAGTTGCTCTGCAGTTCCAGCATCCGCTCGCCCGAGATCGGCTTCTTCGTTTTCATCATTTCGATGAAGGCGTCGAACAGATAGTCGGCGTCGTGCGGACCTGGCGAGGCTTCGGGGTGATACTGCACGGAAAAGATCGGCAGCTTCGCGTGGCGAAAACCTTCGACGGTGCCGTCGTTCAGGTTGATGTGCGTGACGACGCCGCCCGCTTTTTCGAGCGAAGTTTGCTCGACCGCGAAGCCGTGGTTTTGCGAGGTGATTTCGACGCGTCCGGTGTCGAGGTTTTTGACGGGCTGATTTCCGCCGCGATGACCAAACTTCAGCTTGTAGGTCTCCGCCCCGATCGCGCGGCCCAGAAGCTGATGGCCCAGACAAATGCCGAAGATCGGCAACTTGTCGATGACGTGTTTGATCGGGTTGATGGCGTAGTCGAGCGTGGCCGGATCGCCCGGGCCGTTGCTGACGAACAGTCCGTCGGGCTTGAGCGCGAGTAGTGCCTCGCCGCTGGTTTCGGGCGGAACGACGGTGACCTTCACGCCGCGCTCGGCGAGGTTCCTCAGAATGTTGTGCTTCGCGCCGCAATCCACCGCCACGACATGAAGCCCCGCTCCGCTTTGCGTCTGCCGCGCCTGCCACGGCCCGAGCAGGTCGCTGCGTTTCTCGCTCCAGCCGTAATTGCCGTCGGGCTTCACGCTCTGCACCCAGTCGGCCCCTTCCATTTTCGCCGATGCCGTCGCCCGCTTGATCAACTCAGCATTATCAAGAATCTCACTGGAAATGATGCCGCGCATCGAGCCGTTCACGCGTAGCCTGCGAGTCAGCGCCCGGGTGTCGATTCCCGCGATGCCCACGACGTGATGTTGTTTCAGATACTCATCGAGCGACATCGTCGAGCGAAAATTGCTTTCGACGGGCGAGAGTTCGCGGATGACAAACCCGGCCACGTGCGGCGATTTGCTTTCGGTGTCCTGTGCGTTGATGCCGTAATTGCCGATGAGCGGGTACGTCATGGTGACGATCTGCCCCTTGTACGAAGGGTCGGTCAGGATCTCCTGATAGCCGGTCATGGAGGTGTTGAAGACGACCTCGCCCAGCGATGTGCCTTGGGCGCCGAAGTGCGTTCCGGTGAAGATCGTGCCGTCTTCGAGTGCGAGTTTGGCTTGATGCATGGTTGGTGAGGAGAATTGTTTTGAGCACGTCAGCGCGACGAACCGGGCGTTTGTGGATCGGAAAAAGCCCACCCGTCCGTCCAACAGTACGTGTGAAATGCGATGCTTTCCAATCGCGCTTTGTCGATCGCGCTTCGCCTATCGCGCTTCGTGCAACTTGCCCACGTGCATGGCCCACTTCTCGCCCGTGATGCGCTCGTACGCTTCGATGTATCGCTGACGCGTGCCCACGATCACCTCGGGAGGCAACGGCGGTGCGGGCGGCTGCTTGTTCCAGAACTGCGCGCTGAGCCAGTTCCGCACATACTGCTTATCAAAGCTCGGCTGATCGTGGCCTTGTTCGTACTGGCTCGCGGGCCAGAACCGTGAACTGTCAGGCGTCAGCGCCTCGTCGATGAGAATGACCGATCCGTCGTCGAGCTGACCGAACTCGAATTTGGTGTCCGCGATGATCACGCCGCGCGCCTTGGCGTGTGACGCTGCCTGCTCGTACAGCTTTAGCGTCAGGCTTCGCAGCTGCACCGCCAAATCCTTGCCGATCCGGTCGGCCATCTGCGTGAAGGTGATGTTCTCATCGTGCCCCATTCCGTTTGAATCGCTCTCCACCTTCGTGCTGGGCGTGAAGATCGTTCGGGGCAATTTCGCACATTGCGACATCTCGGGCTTTAGTTTGTGTCCGCAAACCGAGCCCGTTTTTTGATACTCCGACCAACCGCTGCCCGCCAGATATCCGCGTGCCACGCACTCGATCGGAATGACGCGGGTCTTGCGAACCAGCATCGAACGGTCTCGAATCTGGTCCGACATTTTCTGCGCCTTGGGCGGCATCTTGCTGATGTCGGTCGTGATCAAATGGTTGGGCACGATCTCTTTTAGTAAGTCGAACCAGAACACCGACATGGCCGTCAGAAGGCGTCCCTTGTCGGGAATGCCGCTTGGCATTACGCAGTCGAAGGCGCTGATGCGGTCGGTGGCGACGATCAGCAACTGGTCGGGCGCGACGTCGTAAACGTCGCGTACTTTTCCGCGTCGAACCGGGAAGGGCAACTGAGTTTCCAGCACTGCCTGGGCCATGGCCGCAACGTTGATTCACAAGGCCGCGTGTGTCAATAGCAATTTGTGTCATTAGTATTTTGTGCCAGTAGCAAATCGTCGTCTGCCGGACGGAGGTGAGTGTGCAGGCGTCGCTATCGCGATAGAAATTGCCGAACCATTTCGCCGCTTAGCATTGCCCTGCCTGCAGGTAGCGTCGCCAACTGAAATTGCCGCGTGAACTCGTCGGCGGTCATGTCGCTCGCTCGCGATTCGATGCCACTCAGCTGCGCCAGCAATGCGATGACGCGCGTGGGTGCGATGCCCGAGCGGCGCAGCTCGATCAATCGCGTGTCTGCGGGAAACTCGGCCGCGTGTCGCTTGGCGAGTCGTCGGCCGTCCGGGCCCGTCACCAGCGGCACGTGGAAGTACTCGGGCACCCGCTGTTCCATGCCCAGCACGCGATACAGCACGACTTGCCTCGCGACGCTGTCGATCAGGTCGTCGCCGCGAACGATATGCGTCACGCTCGAGAAAATATCATCGACCACCACCGCGAGCTGATAACCCACCTGACCTGCGGCCGCGATCACGAAGTCGCCCAGTTCCTGCTTCAGCGACCACGTCTTTACGCCCGCAATCGCATCAGTGAAAGTAAGCGATTCATCGGGCATCGCGAACCGAATCGCAGGCGGCTTGCCGAAAAACTCACGGGCCTCTTCGATGCTGTTGAAGCGATCACGACACGTGCCGGGATAAATCGTCGCTCCGTCGTCCGCGTGCGGCGCGCTCGCCGCTGACAGAATCTCTTTACGAGTACAAACGCACGGATACGCGTCTCCGTTTGCGATGAGTCGCTCCAACGCGTTCTCGTGTTCGTTACGACGGCTCGATTGAATCACGACGGGCAAATTCCACGACATGCCGAGCCATGCCAGGTCGTCCATCGATTGCTGAATCGCGCCGTCTTTGACCTTCGCCTGGTCGATGTCTTCGATACGCAGAACGACGTCCCAGCCGAGCTGTTTTGCGAGCGCCCAGTTGATGAGAAAGGTTCGGGCATTGCCCAGATGCAAGTCGCCGCTGGGCGAAGGGGCGAGGCGTGTCGTGTGTGAAGGCTTTGGCAATATCTGAGTCCGGTTTCATGGACGTGCGTTTATTGAGGTAGCGCCAGCGTATCGAACAGGCCGCGTAGGAAGTCACGGTCGGCCTGGAACTGCGCTTCGGGAACGTCCACCAGTCGAACCTCGACGAGTTGAAAATCGAGCGAGTCGCGAATGTACGCGGTGACTTTCCATCTCAGCACGCGAGTTTGGTAGTCCTCGGGAAGCTGGTCCGTGCCGGGCCGTTGCAGGGTGATGGGCGTATCGCTACGAACGATTTCTTCGATGAAAACCGATTCGCCCTTCGTCCAGATTCGCGTCGCGGAGAACGGCCCGTCCGCAGGCAGAGTGGAAGGAAGAGTGGTGGAGACTTGTGTCTGAACCCTGGCGGCAATCGCCTCGACCTGGGCCGCAGACATGCGGAGCTGAATTTTGTTCACCGACAATAGCGTTCGGCCCGCCGGCGTTTTGCCTTCGAGCATCACACCCACAGAGCCGCTCTCCATCGACCACGACTCGGGCGCCTGAATCGTCAGCCGCGGCGAGGTCAGCAGTATCTTCTCCACCCGCGGCTGTTGCTCGATTGAAACCACCTCGGGCGCGGCCGGCGCGACAATCTCAGCGGGCGGCGCTTCGGGCTCGCAGCCCATGGTTGCTGCCAGGATCAATACCGTCGGTATCAGGATGCTTCGGTTCATGAGCTCCATTCGTGCATATCCGGCGAGTTTTGGCAAGAGGAATTACGACCGTGCCTTCGGTTCACGACATCTCGCCCAGGTATTCCTTCACGGTCGCGGCTCGTCCGAATCGCGACGGCGACTTCGCAGTGGACCTTATTATTCATGCTAATAACTCCGGGTTTTCACCGCATGGTAGTTCCGCTGGTTGATGAACCAATACCTCAGCGCATCGCACGCGTGGTCGTTCGTGCCGTCCTTCAGGGGAAGCTCGCTCGAGCCGGTTTCGAGCGTCGGATACCGATAGCCTGAGATCGATTTGATGAGATGCGTGCAGCGCGGGTGGATGAAAAGTCTTGGCGGGCCTTCGGCGGGTTTGAGCGCCAGGCGAATCAGTTCGATGCCGTCGACGATTCGG
Source organism: Tepidisphaerales bacterium (assembly GCA_038326995.1). GTDB lineage: Bacteria > Planctomycetota > Phycisphaerae > Tepidisphaerales > Tepidisphaeraceae > JBBQKP01. The sequence goes on along the minus strand of JBBQKP010000048.1, from coordinate 4,714 downwards.
CTCGCGCGCGAGCGGACTTCATACCCAGCGCGGCGCAGCAGTTGAACATTGCTCGCGGCGGTCTGGTCGTTTTGACCCGCGCCTGCTGGGTCGCACGCGATGTAACTCGCCCGCGGCCAAGGCCTGACCGCGATCTGACGCAGGTGCTCGTCCATCGTGCGGCCCGGCTGAACGTATTCATCGATCACGTTCACGGTCTCGCCCGTTATGCACACCCACAAGCACACGAACGGCGCGGCGAATCCGAAATCAATCGCCAGTGAGATCACGCCTGTCGCTTCGACCTCTTTCACGTGCACCAGCGGATCGAAATTCGGATACACCGCGCCGCGAACCGAAGGCCTGTTGCACAGCATCTCCGCGTCCCATGTTTCCTTGCTCACGCGACGCTTCATGCGGATCGCATCGTCGATCGTCACAAACCCGCTCGCGTGCGTTTTGGCTCGGCCCTGACATTCGGACCACAGTTCGCACGTGCCGCAATCACGCTGTGCCGGGCATCGCTCCAGCACGTCGAGAATGCACCACCTTACGACAGGCGTGCCTGATGCGGTCGCGTCGTCGATGACCCGCTGCATCAGGCCGCTGGGCGAGTGAAGCGTGGACAGGGCGTCGATCGCGCCGCTGACACGCATGATCGGCAGTCGAGTGATGCGATGTCGGTTGCCGCGTGGTCGCCTTGAAGTGGCAAGCGGCGGCTTGGCGATCATGTTTGTGGTGAAGCTTCGCGTCGCGAGCTGGGCGGCCTCCCAGATGTCGGGCTTGAAAAGTTCGACTTCGTCGCATCGAATTTTCTGCACGCGAAGCCCGCGAACGGCGCGCTGACTTTGGGTGAGCACGGCCACGCTGGATCGATTTGTCAGTGTGAGCCTTCGCGACGAACCGCCGCGATCGGGCATGAGGTGCGGCGCTCGGCCCTGTAGATCGGGCAATAGATGCTCCCACATTTTCATCGACTGTTCGAGCGAACCACCCAGAATACGCACTTGAATGCCCGGCTTGTGCAAGAGGTCAAGAAGCGTCGCGACAGCGGCGAGGCGAGTCTTGCCGCCGCCCCGCGGGGCGTGAACGACCTGGTCGCTCGACGGCTCGAAATAGGCCCGGCGAAGATACTCGAACGGCGCGGTGTGGTGCGCGCAGACGCTCGTGCGCGGAATATCAAGATTGCAGAACAGCCTGACCCAGTGGTGAAGGTCGTCGGGTGTTTTGAGCGGCGTGATGAGAAGGTCGTTGAGGTTCATAACGGCGGCCTTGGATGATTTGAGAAAAACTTCAGACGCTCAGCTGCGCGGCCAGGGCATTTGCCTGTTCCTGATCCAGATCGGCGTGGGGCGTGGCGAGCGCGGGTGCGATGTCGAGCTTGTGCGACTGCGCGTGTCGGCGAGCGCTGCTCGAGCGCGCCAGGCGAATGAGATCGACACAGGCCGATCGCGGCAGGTCGCGAGTCGCGTCTTCTGGATGGGCGGCGGCGTGATGCAGAAGGCCCGCTGCTTTGGCGGCGCCGAGCTGCACGTTCAGCTCGCGCGTGTGCCTGAGAAATCGCAATGTCTTGTTCAACCGCAACCGAAATTCGGCGGAGGCGAACCACCGTGCGAGTTGGTCGGGCGTGAGATGAAGTTCGTGCATGACCTCGCCTAGCGTCTGGCCGGAAGTGACGCAGAGGTCGAGGAACGTTTGCTGCGTTTTTCGAAGGCGGGGCGCGGCGTTGTCACGCGGCTGGCGATTGCGAAAATTGTCTGTGGGGTCTTTGGTTCCGTTGAGTTCGTCATCGGGCATGGCATCTCCAGGTCGGGGGTTTTGTCGAAGAGAAAATACGCGGGCGAGCTACTGATTGAGTCGTCGACGGATTGGGAAAGTTGCACGAACCCGGCGCGCGTCAGGAACGGCGAGTAGTCGCCCATGCGGGCGCTGCATTCGAGGTATCGCGTCTCACAGCGAAGTGCTATTTCGCGTGTGACCAGCGTCGCAAAGCCGAGTGAGCGGTAGTGCGGATGCACCACGACGCGGCTAAGCGTGCGGAAGTGTTCGTTGGCGAAATGAATCGAGGTCTTGTAGCTACAATGCGAAAGTTGGAAGTGATGCCTGCGACCTGCGAGCATCGGAACGGGCCAGCTCATCACGCCCGCCGCGGCGAGACGCGAACGCAAGATGCCGCGCGAAATATGATGGTGTCGCACGACCAACACACGTGCCCAGGTCGCCGGATGTTTGGGCAGATAGTGATGATGCGAAAGCTGCAGATAATCAGCGCGGCGGCCGACTTCGAGTGTGAAAGTTCCGGGCAAAAGACGAAGTTGTGGAAGATCGAGTCGCATGACGATAAAACAGGACGAGGTTTCGCAGGCCCATCGCATGAACACAGCACCCACAGAAACATCTACGGCATCACCGGGCGGAAAGTTTTGCTACAAGTGCAACGCCGACCTCACCGGGCAGCGTCGCTACAAAGACGAGCAGGGCTATTACTGCCCGATGTGTGCTCGCGCGATGGACAAGGTGGAGACCGCTCGCGAGAAGAAGGACGACGATGAGGGCCTGGTTAAGTGCCCGAGCTGCCGCCGAAAGCTCAAGCCCGCGGCGTTTCGGCTTTATCACGGCAAGCCGATGTGCAAGCAGTGCGCGATGGCCAGGGAAGATATGCCGGGGCTGAAGGTCGCGAAGGTCGAGCTCAGGCACCATGCCGCCCACGACAAAAAACGGCTGATCGTTCTGGGCGCAGTCGCGGGCGTGCTGGTCCTGATCTCGCTGCTGAGCTTTTTTGGAATTATTGGAAAATAGCATTGGAATTGGAGTTTGGAGATTCAATTGATTTCGTTCAGTTGGTTTCGTTGACTGCTCTTCGCGTCACATGACACGTGCCGAAATCGAATTCGATCAGCACATCAGGATCGAGTGCTTCGATGATGTCGTCGCGGCTGGTCGCGACGATCGCGGCGAGATGGTTCTGGTCGACGAGTTTCCGCAGCCGTTGTGACGCGACGATCGCGGTGAGCGGATCGAGCACGGCAGTGAACTCGTCGCACGCGAGCAGAGTTTGCGGCGTCGAACGCTCGAGCGCAATCGCGAGTTTGAGCCTGAACTGTTGGCCGACAGACAGCCGATCGGGCGTGCGAAAGAGGGTAGGAATTTCAGCCAGGCCGACGGCACTGAGGGCGCGCAGTGACGTCGCGACGTCCGAGGTCAGGCAATCGATGACGGGGGCGTTCGGCAGCTCGAGCGTGTCGATGCGAAGCACTTGCGCGTGACGCGAAAGCAGCGAGTCGAGGTGCGAGCTCTTTCCCGAGCCGCTGGGACCGGTGAGGAGCGTGAGCTGCCCGGGCGTTGGCAGTTCCAGCGCGGCCTCGACGAAAGCGATCTGGCTAAATCGTGAGATATCGGCGACGCGGAATCGCTGCGTGAGCTCGAGTTGGCGCGGGGTCATGCTTCTCCTTCGAGCTGGAATTAAACTCACCCGTTCATCACACGGCACGCCAACGTGAAGCGGCGCGGAATCAAACCGTTCGCCGGCGAGACGCGGCGCGGGCGTAGCCTCGAATGAAGTGAAGCCGCTCGGAAACATTTCGGCGGGTCAGACCCAGCTCGGCCGAGATGCGTGTGAGGGTTTGGCGGTGCAGGTGATAGCGAAGCCCGATGTCTCGCATCAGCGGATCGAGAATTCCCTTCGCGCGGTGAAGCGTGAGGACGGTGGGGTTCTGAAGTCGGCTGACGATTTGATCACGCCTGCGTTTGATCGAGCCGAGCGGGATGCCGGTGCGGCGCGAGGCGGCACGGAAACTCGCACGCTCGAGTAGCAGTACATCGGCGAGTTGCCGATCGAGCGGCCCTAGCGCATCGAGCAGCGGAACGAGGTCGAGCCCGACCGCCAGCGGCGAGTTTTGCGGAATCCGTTCCGGCTCGTCCTGGGTGGGATCGGCGGAATTATCCGCAGTCGGCTGCGCGACGATCTGGCTCAGGAGGTGCGGGTCTAGCAGGCGTTCTCTTCGCATGGGTTTACCGGTGTGTGGCGTGGTTTAGTAATTACTGAACGACGCCCGCGGTATAACCCATTTGTTAGGTAAATGTCAAGTATGCGGATTGTATATTGAACTGCACTAAATCCAACAATCGCAACTGTTTGCATCAATAAACACTAAATCGGATTTATTTCAAAATCACGGCCAGTGCGAACAGGGTCGTGGCGATCGCGGATGGTGCTGGCGTCCTGAATTCTGTGCGTCTTAGTCTATTTCTTCAAGGCCGCGATGGCGTAGAACGGTCTGCCCTCGCGGGCGTATTTCCGTTCGAAATTCGTGCCGACAAATTCGCCCTCTTTCGCGCTGCCCGGGCGGTTGTAATCAATGACAGATAGCGGGCTGTTGCGGACGGTCGGCTCGATCGTTTCCCAGTAGTTGGCGTGGTCGGTGACGACCTGCAATCTTCCGCCCGATTTGAGCACGCGCATGACCTTGGGCATGAACGCTTCCTGAACCAGTCGCCTCTTGTGGTGGCGCGCCTTGGGCCAGGGGTCGGGGAAATAAATGTGCAGAACGCTGACGGACTCGGCGGGGATAAATTCGTCTAAAAAGAAGGTGGCTTCGATGCGCGTGGCGCGGGCGTTCAGGCAGTTATGTCGGCGCAACCTGTCGCATGTGTAGCGCCAGTAAAATCGCGCCCACTCGATGCCGATGAAGTTGATCTCCGGTCGTGCCCGGGCTTGCTCGGTGATGAAGGTTCC
>JBBQKP010000047.1:0-19649 GCA_038326995.1 Tepidisphaerales bacterium | reverse complement strand
ACCAGCGGCCACGCCGACGAGTTCAGCCACGCCGTACAGATCGGCAACGCCATCACACAAAAACGCATGATGGACGTGCTCCTTCAAGCACGCGATCTGGGGCTCTTTTCCGCGTTGACCGATTGCGGCGCGGGTGGGCTTTCCAGCGCCGTCGGCGAGATGGGCGCGGAGCTGGGCGCGCAGATCGACCTCGACCTCGTTCCACTTAAATACGCCGGGCTTCGCTATGACGAAATCTGGATTAGCGAAGCACAGGAACGCATGGTGCTGAGTGTGCCGCAGGAGCACGTCGAAGCGCTGCTGAACCTCTCGAAAAGCGAAGACGTCGAGGCGACGGTCATCGGCGTGTTCGGCACGCCCGCGCACGAGCTTGTCCTGCGATACGCGGGCAACGAAGTCGCTCGCATGTCGATGGCGTTCCTTCACGACGGCATTCCCATGCCGACAAGACAGGCCATCGTGACCAAGTCGATTCCTGCCTCTGAAAGCGTCGTTGCGACCATTTCGCATTCGCCGGACGAGTCAACACTGCAGCAACTGATTCGCGTTCTCTCGCACCCCAACGTCGCCAGCAAGCACGCCATCATTCGGCAATACGACCATGAAGTGCGCGGCGGGACGGTCATCAAGCCGCTCGTCGGCGTCGGAGAAGGGCCGGGCGACGCTACCGTGCTTCGGCCCAAGCCAACAAGCTTCAAGGGCGTCGTGCTTTCCGGCGGAATGGTGCCGCACATTTTAGACTCTTACGAAATGGCGCAGGCATCGATTGATGAAGCGATTCGCAATGCGGTGTGCGTCGGCGCGTCGCTAAGAACCATGGCGATTCTCGACAACTTCTGCTGGCCGGGAGTACATGATGCCCTGTCGATGGGCACTTTGGTCCGCGCGTGCGAGGCGTGTCGCGATGCGTCGCTCGCCTTTTCGATTCCGTTCATCAGCGGCAAGGATTCGCTTCACAATCAGTTCACCGACACCGACACGGGCCGCGTGATTCGCATTCTGCCGACGCTGCTCATCAGCGCGATCGGCGTCATCAACGACGTGCGAAAATGCGTGACAATGGATTTCAAACAAGCAGGCAATCATGTCATCGTCATCAGGCCCGCATCAAAGTCGCCGAGTCTGCAAGAGTCTCTGGCGGTCCATCAGCTTGCGGAATCGCTCATCTCCAGCGGCACGGTTCTAAGTTGCCACGACATCTCCGACGGCGGCTATCTGACGGCCGCGGCGGAGATGTGCATCGCCTCGGGAAAAGGTATCGAAATTGACGCCAATCTTCCGATATCAATAATAACGGACTGTTTCCTCGAGCACCGCGCGGGCTACGTCATCGAAACGAGCCGTCCGCTCACTTCCGTGCCGAGCGGTATCGATGCCGTCTCACTCGGCACCGTTCAATCCCACGGCGATTTTGCGTTCAAGGGCGACAAAATCGCGGTGTCAAAACTGCATGCCGCGTGGTCGAGCACGCTCGACTGGTAACGACCCGAGGCAGTCGCCCGAGGCAGTCGCCCGAGGCAATCGCTGCGACCCTGTTTATGACAAAGTCGCCCCCTTATTCACTAGCGACATGAAAAAGGTTTCTCGAACAACTCATGGTACGCTAATGCGGTCCGAACAAAATCCGCTCACAATTCGCCAGTGAAAAAGAAACACTATTTGTTGAACAAGTGGTTCATCTTCTCTTTATCTTTTGGAGTTCTGTCGATCTCCGGGGTCGCTTTCAGTGCTTTTCAACAGGAATCTTCCAGCTCTCGCCTCTCGGTATTGCTCGGTATCGGCCCGAAAAATTTTGGCGTCGTGGACGAAGGCGAGCTCTACCGCTCCGGTCAGATTCAGTCGCGATTCATTCGAAACGTTCTTGTCGAACGCCAAATCGCTCACGTCGTCAACCTGGGCGTCGACAAAGAAAAAACCGACCAGATCGCAGAGCGCAAAACGTGCTCCGACCTGAACATCTCAAGGCAAACGTTCTTCCTCAACGGCGACGGCACCGGGCCGGTACAGAGTTACATTGACGCGATCGAATCCATCACCAAGGCCCGACGCGCCGGAAAACCCGTCCTCGTCCACTGCTCGGCCGGGGCTCAGCGCACCAGCGGCGTCGTTGCGGTCTATCAGATTCTCGTCGAAGGCCAAGACGTAAACGACGCCGTCGCCCACGCCCTTGAATACCACTCGCCCGACGACAATCCCGCACTCTTTGCTTATCTCAATACCAACATCGCGACGATCGGACAGGGTCTGGTCGATCGCGGCGTGATCGAGCGTTTACCCGCGACTCTTCCCGTGTTCAAGGCGAACTGATTTCTACGCAAACTTCGTTCTGCGCGTTTCTACGCAAACTTCGTTCTGCGCGTTTCTACGCGACGCTCTGATGTGCGATACTCGGGTCGTGCAACGCGCCCTAGTCCTGTTTCTCATCTTCCTGCTCGGCATCGCGCTTCACCTTCCAGCGATTTTCAAACCGCCGCTCTCGGGCACCGAAGCACATCGCGTCATCACGGGCGTGCAGATGTACGAGCGCGGCGAATACGTCGTGCCACGACTCTATGGCGCGGTCTATCTTCGCAAGCCGCCGCTCATCTATTGGACGCACGCGCTGATTGCCGCCATCACCGAGAATCAGAACTGGGCACACCGCATTCCTTCGGTCATCGCCATCGCACTGACGGCCACGATTGTCGCGGCGTTTACGATGGCTTGGCTTAATACCCAGTCGCGACCGCTTTCCGGCACGCTTCCCGGAATCGTCGCCGGGCTTTGCGTGCTGTCGATGGTCGCACTCTGGCCGCAATCGCGCTCGGGCGACATCGACGCGCTCAACACGCTCTTCGCATCGTCGGCCGCGCTGTTGATCCTCCACATCGGTCAGCCGAGGTCGCAAACACGCTTTAGCAGAATCGCTGTGTGTCTTGCTCTGTGTCTTGGTTTGTCGCTCTGCATCGCCGCCACTCTCTTGCTCAAATTTCACGCCGGCCTGTCGGTCGTTCTCGGCGCGATCATTGCGTGCGCGTTCGTCTATCGCTCGGCCTTTCGATGGAAAATAATGTCGATCTCGTTGGTCGCCGGATTTATTCTCTTCGCAATCTGGCCGACGCTGCTCTGGCTTCGATTCAAACAGACCGGTGAGCCTCCCGACCTTAGCGGCCTGAAAGAAACCGCCGGCACGCTTCGACCCGATTCGCTTTCCAAATGGCTCGGCGCGCTGCTTCTCCCGCCGACGGTTCTTATCTACGCACTTCCCGCTTCACTCGCGCTCTTCGTCGTACCGCAGCCGAAACTGCTCCGATTGCTGCCGGGCTTCGACGGATCGAGCACGCGTTCGACACCCGTCGATCAAATCCGCACGACTTTGATCGCCCTGCTCATTGCACTCCTGTTGCCCGCATTGGTTGGCATCGGTAATCCACGCTACGTGTACGTTTCCTTGCCCCTTATCGGCGTGCTGTGCGGCGCGTGCGTCGTGTTATATCAACAGAGCACCGACGCAAAGGTAAAGAAAGCGATTCTCACGCTCGCGTGCGTCTTCGCGGGGCTGCTTTCCGCCTTCGCGCTCGCCGTCGGTATCGCCGGCAAGTCCTCGCCCACACCCTTCATCATCGCGGGCGTGCTGGGCGTTCTGGTCATCGTCGGCATCGTTCGCACTAGCGCGGCCGCGCCCGTCTTACTCATTTTCGCCGGCCTGCTTTTCGCAAGCGCTATCGCATCGATTCCTCAATTCACACGCAACCAGACTCGCCAATCTGCGGTCGATTCGGGCATGCAATTCGCTTCGTTCATGGACGCAACTTTTCCGGGCGAGCGTGTTCACGCCGGCATGCTCGTCTTCGCCAAGCCTGAATTTTTCCTCAATATCGCACACCGCACTTCCGCGCCGCGCGTCTGGGAAATCAAACCCGACGATGTGCCCATCGGCGAATTTGCGCTGCTGAACGAAACGGAATTCGCGAAATGGAACAAGTCCGATAGCGCAACAGAAATCAAACAGTTCGACATGCCCGGTAACAAGGCCATATTGGTTCGTCGACGATAAACGCCTGACACCTTCCCGCTTCATTCACTGCAATTGCCCATGCTTTTTTCCTGGTTGATCGTGCTCGGTGCCATCGCTCTTATCGGCATCGCCAAAAGCGGCTTCGGCGGCGGGCTCGGGCTCATCGTCGTTCCGCTTTGCGCTATCGGCCTGGCTCCCATGGGTTATTCGCCCGAAGCAGTGCTGGGCCTATTGCTCCCTTTGCTCATGGTCGGCGACATCATCAGCGTCGTTCAATATCGCAATGAAGTCAGTTGGAGCCACATTCGCAGGCTCCTTCTCCCCGCCGCGCTTGGCATCATCCTCGGCGGCGTTCTGCTCTACATTCTCAAGACTCAATCCGACCCCAAACTCGTCGCATCGCTTATTCGTCTTGAGATCGGCGTCGAGTCCATGTTGCTCGTCGCTCTCTCGTGGTGGAGAGTGCGGCGCGGCGTACAGGTCAAGCTCTTGCCCGAGCCCGCCCGCTCCATTTCCACGGGCCTCTTCGCGGGCATCAGCAGCACGCTCGCCCACGCCGCCGGGCCGATCGTCGCGATGTATCTTTTGCCCCTCAACCTCGACCGCCGACTATTCGTCGGCACGTGCGCGTTCTTCTTTTTCATTGCAAACTGGGCCAAGGTGCCAGTCTATTTCCAGGCGGGCCTATTCGAAAACGTCGAGTGGCGATTCGCGGTTTACGGTCCGCCGCTCGTGCTCAGCGGCGCGGTGTTCGGGCGCTGGATGAACAAACGCCTGTCCGACAAACTCTTCACGCGAATCGTCCTGTGGACGACTTTCCTGCTGGGAATTTATCTCGTGATCGACGGCACAACTGGCGTGCTTCACAGAATTCAGGACTAGACTCATGCGTCCTTGGAAACTCTCCGTGCCGCTCATTTCTCACTCGTGAACGACAAGCCTCAACCCCTTCTCCTGGCCCGCAACGTCCACCGATTTCTGGGCGAAGGCGACTTGCAAACCCACATTCTTCGCGGCGTGGATCTGTCCATAATCCACGGGCAATACGTCTCGATCACCGGCGCATCGGGTTCCGGAAAGTCCACACTGCTCTACCTAATGGGCGGCCTGGATCGTCCGAGCCTGCGCGACATGACAGATCAACTCATCGACCCACCTCCGGCCGTGTTAATCGACGGACAAAACACGCTCGACCTCGGCGACGCGGAACTCGCACTCGTTCGCAACGCCAAGATCGGGTTCGTTTTCCAGTTTCATTATCTGCTCAAGGAATTTACCGCGCAGGAGAATGTCGCCTTGCCGATGTTCAGGCTCGGCAAGCTTTCACGCGATGATGCGCTCGAGCGTGCCGCACAATTGCTTGGCCGGTTCGGACTCAAGGAAAAGGTAAAGCGGCGAACGAACAAACTATCGGGCGGCGAGCAGCAACGCGTCGCCATCGCCCGCGCGCTCGCCAACGAGCCTGCAGTCATCCTGGCCGACGAACCGACGGGCAACCTCGACAGCAAGAACGCCGCGGTCGTCGCGACCGTCTTCGACGAACTCGCCGCCAACGGGCAGACCATACTCATGGTCACACACGATCTAGTGCTCGCGGATCGCGCCAAGACACGCATCAGAATGGAAGACGGAAAAATCGTATAGTGTTTCTCGAAATCAGGTTTTACTTTTATGAATCTCTCCTTCTCTTCCAATGCTTTCAAACAAGACACACTCTCTCGTGCGATCGATGTGCTGGGCGAGATCGGCTACGCGGGCGTCGAGCTCATGGCGGACCTTCATCACGCGTATCCACTGACTTTCGACAAGGTCAGGCGGCAAGAAACGCGTAAGCAGCTCGACGGCCGGGGCATGTTCGTGAGCAACGTCAACGCCTTCACGCACTTCGTCGACGGCGACACCTACAACCCGACGTGGATCGAAAGAGATCCGCGCGAATTGCAGAAGCGAATCGACCACACGAATCGCTCGCTCGAATTGGCCGCGGAGTTCGCGTGCAGGACGGTTTCGATTCAGCCCGGCGGGCCGTTGATTGGGCGCAACATGTCACGCGACGAGGCGGGCAACCGCTTTGCCGAATCACTGGAGCAGTGCATCGACACCGCACGCAAGACGGGCGTGTTCATCGCCATCGAACCCGAGCCCGGCTTGTTCATCCAGACCGCCGCCGAGTTTAGCGAGTTCAAGCGAAAGTTTTTCGCAGGCGAGTCGATGGTGAAGATGAACTGCGACATTGGCCATCTGTTCTGTGTGGGCGAGGACCCGGCCCGCGTGATCCGCGACATGCACGCCGACATCGTTCACGTCCATCTCGAAGACATCGGCGCAAACCGCGTGCACCAGCACCTCACGCCCGGCCGAGGCGTTATCGACTTCGACAGCATTTTCCGCTCGCTCGCCGACACGAACTATGTCGGCCACGTGACAGTCGAACTATATCCATACGAAACAACCGCCTCGGGTGTGGCCCGGGCGGCGTTCGATTTTTTAAATCGCAAGGTTTGACTTGCGATAAATTTCTTACGGATTCGGCCGGTAATTCAGCCCGTGAAGTGTGTTGGTGATGATCGATTCATACGCGGTGGTCTTCTGCTCGGGCGTTTCCCGCTCGGCGACTTGTCTGACATTGTTCAGCATCGTCTGCGCGAAGTCCGCGCCCTTCACCGTGTCGGGCAGTGCGATCAGCCACTTGCCGTCGGCGTTCTTCAACAGGTGCATTTCGTACTTGCTCCGACCGTTGTAGCTGGGGAAAATAACATCGGCCCGCGGAATTTTGTTCTGAAAAAGGAATGTCATTTTGAGCGACTTGGTCCACTCCGCATCGCCAATGGGCGCGAAGGGCGCGTTGAAGCGCTTCTTCCAGTTGTTGCGAATGGTCTTGACCGACGCCGCGTACTTTTCAAGAAGTTCTTTGTTGGTGGAGAGATCTTTTTCGATCCGCTCTCGGTCGCTCTTGACCACGAACTGAAGCACGGCCGACGGACCCGACTCCTGCAAGGCAGCGGCGGCGGCTTGAGCGATGACGATCTCGACGGCGCGGATATCGCCCGCAGCTTCGGTGATGGTTGCCTGTGCAATAAACTCAGCCGGGCTCTGCGAAACAGCCGGCTCACCCGCGACAATTAATTTCCCCATACCTAGAAGCGACACCCCCGCAACGGCGAACCCGATCAACGCTTTTTTCCACACTGAATTATGTTCTATACGCATATCCAAACTCCTTTTGAAAAACCTCGGCCGCACAGTGCGACTGCGAAAAATTGTAACACGGCACCATCCAGCCAGCGATGCTCGACGCCTCAATTTGCCTCAGGGCTTTCCCGACTATGTAATGCGGTAATGAAACTCACAGAGACGCTTCGTTCAATAGGCGTGGAAGTGCCTAGACTCGCCGGTCCGTTCGGCGCGTATGTGCCCGCGAAGCGCGTCGGTAATCTCATCTTTGTCGCAGGACAATTGCCGATGAAGGACGGCAAGCTCACGGCAAGCGGGGCCGTGCCCAGCAGCTGCGACGTCGATAAAGCTCATGCCGCGGCGAAAATTTGCGTGATCAATGCGCTGGCGGCGGTCGACTCGATCGGCCTGCTCGATGAGATCAAGAGCGTCGTTCGGCTGGGCGTGTTCGTCGCGAGCGACGTCGGCTTCACACAGCAGCCGCAGGTCGCCAACGGCGCGAGCAACTTTCTCATCGAACTGCTCGGCGACGCCGGCAAACACGCCCGCGCCGCCGTCGGAGTATCGGCCTTGCCGCTGGGCGCGAGCGTCGAAATCGAATTCGTGTTCGAGGTCTAGCTCTATGTCACACCATGATTGTGGGAATAGCGATGCCAACTATATATGCAGACTAAACACCGGCCGGAGACCGGTGCTGCCGACATTTTACAGGTAGCAGAGGTGGCACGGGTTTCCGACCTGTGCATTGCTAGCTCCGAACTGACGATTTCTCATCGCCGACTTCTAAACCGTGATACGCCCAGCATCCATTATCGACGTGCCCGTGATCGCCGAGATCGTGAATCATCACGCCGGTGCGGGTCGAATGCTGTTTAAAAATCACGCACAGCTTTACGAAACGATCCGCGACTACGGCGTGTTTGAAGAGAACAAAACGGTCATCGGCTGCGTCGCCGTCGGCATCATCTGGGCTGACCTTGCCGAAGTGCGGGCACTCGCAGTCGCGCCGGGTCATCAGGGCAAAGGCGTCGGCCGCTCGCTCGTCGAGTGGTGCGTCGGCGAGGCGAGGCGGATGGGCATTCGCAAGCTCATGTCACTCACGTACGAAGAGACATTTTTTGCAAAGCTGCAGTTCGTCGTCGTCGCAAAGGAGACACTGCCGCTAAAAGTGTGGACGGATTGCGTGAAGTGTCCGAAAAATCAGAACTGCGACGAGATCGCGATGGTTCGCGAGCTGACGGACGTGCCGCGAATCGATGCGGAAAAGGCACTGCCGACACCGCGCGGGATTCGAATTCCCGTTTTGCCCTATGTTTCGCCGGAGTAGTTTCTCCCGAATCATTTGGTCGAGTGGTTTTCTTCAGACAGGAGAACGGAATTGGAACCCAACATCATCGTTTTCATTTTCATCGCGGCGTTCGTGGCGCTTTTGATCCTCGGCGCGATCCATGGCAACAAGACGGCGAAGCTGCGGCGAGAGGCGTTTCTCGCGCTGTCCACTCGGCTGGGATTAGCTTTTGCTCCGGGCACATCCACCGCCATCCCGAGCAAGCTATCGCTGTTTGCGACCTTCAATCGCGGACACTCGCGGTGCGTCATGAACACCTTCACCGGTTTCATCAACTGCCGCGGCGAGAAGTCGGCATTGCTGATGGGCGATTACCAATATAAGACCACCGACAATTCCGGAAAAAATCGCTCGACCACGACACACAACCACAGCTATCTCATCGTCACGCTGCCCTATCGGTTCGCACAGGATCTCTCTTTCCGAAAAGAGGGATTCTTCGACCGAATCGCAGGCACGCTGGGGTTTGAAGATATCAATTTTGAGTCCGCGGAGTTCAGCCGAAAATTCCACATCAGTTGCAAGGACAAGAAACTGGCCTACGACCTGTTCGACCCGCGAATGATGCAATGGTTGCTCGAAATCGAGCCGCCTGGACTGATGATCTCGACGGGCACATTGGCGATCATCGAAGGGCGTTGGTCACCGGAACAATTTGAGAAGAATGTCGAATGGGTTCAAGAATTCGTCGACCGCTGGCCCGAGCATTTGGTGCAGGAATTGGGCAAGGTCGCCCGGGCGTAATGTTTTGATCGGGGCCACCAGATGCTTGCTCACCCGGCTCATTCCACGACACTGCACTTCTTATGCGATGGCTCATACACGGATCTCTCGACACCAAAACCGCGCGCGACGCGCTGACCCGCCACGGCCATTCGGCCCAAACCGCCGTAGAAGTTGGAATCGATTCCGGCGCCGAGCCGGCCGATCTGCTCCAGGCCGCACACCAGAAACAACTCGACGTCATCACCAATGACAAAGCGCTGGTCACCTTCGCCCGCGCCAATCCCGTCAAGTTCGTCCGCTCGCTCGTTTTCCTTCAACTGGAAGGCGGCACCGTGGAACAGGACGATGCAATAGATCGGCTGTTCGATCGTTACAAGCGCCTCACGCCTGGCCGGCTTTACACGATGACAGAATCGCGGGTGAAGGTCGCCCAGTTGCCGCACGGATTGTCGGGCTGAGAACTGTCGGCTGAGAACTGTCGGCTGATCTAAATTGAAGATTGGTTCTTCACTTCGCACGCACGGCCTGATCGAGGTCGCCAAACAATACGCCCGCAATCATCGGCCGCTGTGCTCGGCCTGCGTTTTGCGACTCCAGCCCACGCAAGAGCAGCAGCACCAGACGAGGCTCGGGCGACTGCTGATCAATGAGGGCAATCACCGCTATCGCCTCGCCGGGCCGGGGTGCGAGCATTTCATCGATGAAGCGAAGTGCGACCGCATCGGCGGATCGGCGCAGTTCATTCGCATCGTCGGGGACGAGTTTCGAAAGGATCAAATTGGGAACATCTCCCGCGGCCTTGAGGTCGTCGGCGAGGTCGCTTGCGATGGAGACGGCCGGTGCGCGGTAGGCGCGTGCCGAGACCAGCCGCATTTCACGCCACGCCACCGCCGCTTCGTCGAGGGCTATGGATTCCGTCTCGTCGAACGCCCGCGCTGCGCCCGTGGGCGCGACGATCTCCGACCTATCACTTGACGCTGCCGTGATGCGAAGGGCAAACGTTTCAACGACCTGCGTCCAGAGATCGCCAGAATTATCCTGCCGAGCGACGCGTACGCTTGCGGGCGAATCGTCATTCGACTGCGTCGATTTCAGTGTGGGCGCAGTCGCGGCCGTCTGACTTTGAGCACTTGTTTGCGCCTGTCTTTGAGGTTGTGTTTGGGGTTGTGTTTGAGGTTGGGCACTGCTGGTCGCCGCGAGAACGATTGCCAATGTGCTCACACATAAAATGACGCGTGCCTGTAATGATCGCCGAGTGTTGAGGTCAATCGGACGGGCCACATCTGTCATGTTCTCAGGGTGCATAGCAATCCAATCGACACTAATAGACCTCTGCTACGCGCAATCTGATGTCTGCGAGAGTGATTATCTAGAAAAACACCTCGAATCAATCCGCCCGACCAAACCTCACGGCACATCCCACACAGATGGAACGGTCGAGGATTACAACTGGAAATCGCCGCAGATTTCGTCCACATGATCGCCCACTCGACTTTCTTCTCCAGACGATCAACAATCGACTACTCGCATGCAAACGATTTTCAACTACGCGCTTCTCATTTTCGGATTCGGATTCGTGATTTTCTGGCACGAACTGGGGCATTTCCTGGCCGCCAAATGGGCCGGCGTAAAGGTGGAGCAATTCGCCGTCGGCTTCGGTCAGTCTTTGCTGACATGGCGAAAGGGCCTTGGTTTTCGAGTCGGGGCAACAGTAAAGGAGTACGAGGAGCGCGCCAGAGCACGACTCGAATCGCTGCAATCCACCTCGCCGCGATCGCCGATTCTTGCGTTGCCAAGCGACATGGAACGGCTCGACGCCGCCGCCACGGATATCGGACTCAGCCCGACAGAATATCGCCTGAACTGGGTGCCTCTCGGCGGATATGTGAAAATGCTCGGCCAGGACGACACCGATCCCACCGCCACCAGCACGGATTCACGCAGCTACAACCGAAAAAGCGTCGGCAAGCGTATGGTGATCATTTCCGCGGGCGTGGTGATGAACATCATTCTCGCGGGTGCGCTATTTTGCGGACTGTTTCTGTACGGATTCAAGACGCCCGCCGCGATCGTCGGTCAGGTCATGCCCAATTCGCCGGCACAGCTCGCGGGGCTCGAAGTCGGGGACAGGCTTATTGAACTCAACGGCGTGGTGTTGCACGACTTCACGAAACTGACGTTCAACACGCCTCTGCTTCCGCCCGACACGGCCGTGCCGATCATCATCGAACGCGACGGCCAGCGCATCACAAAAACCATTCGACCCGTCGCCAGTGAAGCGTCACGCGGCATGCTTTCGATCGGCATCGCCCCGCCTAGCCGCATGGCCGGCCCGGCCGCGATTTTTACGCCCGAAGAAGTCGCCGAGGCGCGAGCTGGGGCAAAATCACTCGACACCACTGACTACGCGCTCTGGAGCGGCGCGACCATCACCTCCGTGCAAGGCACGCCCGTTTCGACCGCCAACACGTCTGCTGAAATCGAAGGCATGCGCGTGCTCGACAAGGCGCTTCAGGCATCGGGCGGCAAACCCATTGCCATCGGCATCAAGACCCGCGACGGACGAGATGAGATCGTTTCTACCAAGCCGATCTGGCTTCCATCATCGAGCGGCGTACTGAGCTTCGCCGGGCTCTCGCCGCGCGCAAGGATCGAATCGATCATGAAAGATTCGCCCGTGTGGGAAACCTTTCAGCCCGGCGACGTCGTTACACTCATCCGCGACTCCGCAGGCAATACGGTGCAGAACCCCAGCACGCAGCTTTTCAGGCAGATCGTCGCGCGTGCGGGCCAGGCGGGAATTAAGCTCGACTTCGAATTGCTTCGAGACGGCAAGATCGTCGAGGTGAAAAACGTCAACCCGAACTACAAAATCGATCGAGGGTTACGCGGGCTGAATATCCAGCTCTCGCCCGAAGAGGCGTGCGTCGTCGCGACTCCGATTGATGCCCCGCAACAGAACGCCTCGCGTCCCGGTTTGCGCTCGAAAATTCCACCCGGCACGGCGGTGACCCGCATCAACGGACAAACCGTCGAAACCTGGAGTGACGTTCATCGCGTGCTGACCGCCGCCGTTGCGGGCAGTCCAATCGAAGTCGCTGGCACACTCAACGGCCAGGACCTCGCTGTCTCATTCTCTCTTGATGAGGCAGAGCAGACGCTGCTGCAAAGCAATCGCTACACGCACTCGCTTCCGTTGGAAGGCATGATTTTGCCGCGTAAGACCAACAACCCGCTCCAGGCCGTCTGGTGGGGGGTGGGCGAGACACGCGATCTGATTCTCAAAACCTACGTCACGCTCAAGCGCGCGTTCTACGACCGCTCGGTTCCGCTGGCGAATTTCTCGGGGCCGGTCGGGATCGTCCACGCGGGATCCATTTTCGCGGATCGTGGCACGGACTGGCTTTTCTGGTTCCTGGCGATCATCTCGGCGAATCTCGCGGTCGTGAACTTCCTGCCGATCCCCGTCGTCGACGGCGGGCATTTCTGCTTCCTGCTGCTGGAGAAAATAATCGGCAAGGCACCCTCTCCGCGCCTAATGGCCGCGGCACAAATTCTCGGGCTCGTCGTCATCCTCAGCTTCTTCGTATTTGTCACTTATAACGATATTGCCAATCTGCTGCGGCTGTGAATCCCCAGCAACTTACCAATTTCCTATGGCAAACTCGGAAGAAATGGCCAGACTGGGTATCGACCATGAAGCACGACACTGGGGACTCTTCTTCCACACCGCCCGGCGAGACCGGAAAGCCTTCCAACATTACGCCCCTCGGCCGCACACCTCACGACCGCACTCGACACGCGTTACGCGGCGCGATGCGTCATCGTCAGAACCATCGACAACGTGCCCACGATGAAGCCCACGACGAAGTGCATAAAGTAGAACAATCCGAAGGCCAGGACGGCATACCCACCGATCAGGCAGCCGCGGCAATCCGCTCCGCCAAGACCTCAACTTCTTCATCATCCGCCGCAACTAAATCAAGCAAGACCAGCGACGCCCCGCTCATCACCGACAACGCAGGCCTTGCCGAATGCGTCGGCCGATTGTCTGCCGCCAAGACGTTCGCTTTTGATACCGAATTTATCGGCGAACTTACCTACCGCCCGCAACTTTGCCTGATTCAAGTCGCGACATCTTCACACGTCGAACTGATCGACCCGATGGCAAGCAGGCTTGATCTCGCGCCCTTCTGGGCGCTGCTTTCAGACCCGTCGATCGTCAAAGTCGTTCACGCAGGCGAGCAGGATCTGCAACACGTCTGGCGGTTTTCGGGCAAAGCACCGGCCAATGTTTTCGACACTCAAATCGCCGCAGGCTTCGTGAGCCTGGGTGCTTCCACATCGCTCGCTCGGCTCACTCAGGAGATCACGGGCAAGCACATCGCCAAAGGTTTTACACTCACCGACTGGAGCCGTCGCCCGCTTTCATCTGCCCAGCTTCGTTACGCAATGGAGGACGTTCGCTATCTGTGCGAGGTGCATCGCGTCTTGTCTGAGCGATTATCGTCTTCAAGCCATGCGGCCTGGCTCGATGAAGAGTGCGCCTTGCGATGTGCGGCGGCGCGCGTCGATCTTTCGCCCGAGCTTGCGTATCAGCGTGTGCGTGGGTCGGCTTCGCTCGACGGTCGAACCGCGATGGTGCTTCGACAGATCGCGGCGTGGCGCGAAACCGCCGCCAGTGCGAGCGATCTTCCCCCGCGCAGTTTGATTCGCGACGAAGTGCTCGTCGACATCGCCCGGCGTGCGCCCAACACTGCCGATCGCCTCCTGGCGGTCCGCGGAATGCCCCGGCCCGTCGTCGAGCACCATGCCGATGAACTGATCCACGCGATCCAGCTCGGCAGAAACACCACGCCACCCCCGCAGGACGAAAACCAAACCGAAGAGGAAATCGGCCCGTTCGAAAAGTTCGGTCAGGAATCCATCTGGGCCGTCGCACAGTGCATCTGCGCGGCCCGCTCGGTCGATCCGCAGCTCGTCACCAGCAAAAAAGATTTGCAGGAATTCCTCACGCGATTTACGCGAGGCCTATCGAATCACGACGCACCGATTCTGCAGGGCTGGCGCAAAGAACTATTGGGCAACCCACTGCTTTCGTGGATGGCAGAAAAATCAGGCCTGTCGGTCATGTGGCGAAACGGCCGCGTTGTGCCCGGGAATCAGTAAGAATTTGACGGCGATTTACATTCAAAAATCAGATTCATTCGCATCAAGAAATCTCGTCAAATGCGAAACGGCGTGCCGGGCTCTTTGCAGTGTCGCGTGAGGATTTGCCCACGCACCGCAACGAACTACCATCAAGGCCATGTCCATTCAATCGCTCGTGGCGTCTGGTACCAAAGTGTGGCTCGACTCGGTCGATCCGGATTTGATCGTATCGAACAAGAAGCTTGGTGCGACAGGCGCGACGAGCAACCCGATCATCATCGCCGACCTGCTTTCGACGGGTCGATTTGATGACGAAATGAAAAAGCTGTTCGCCAAAGGGCACGACGACGATGCCGTCGCCTGGGCGATGACCGATTTGCTGGTGTCGAATGCGCAGAAGGAATTCGCCGAGATTTCGCTGAAAACCAAGTGCGATGACGGCTGGGTCAGTTTCGAACTCGATCCACTTCTCGAAGACGAATCTCGCGGCATCCCCGTCGCAGAACGCAGCCGAAAATACATTGAACTTGGAAAGAAATGGAATGCAGGTCACACCAACCGCATGATCAAAGTCCCCGCCACGCCGGGCGGGCTTGGCGCAGTCGAGGAGCTGACCGCTGCGGGAATCACGCTGAATGTCACGTTGATCTTTTCACAGCGGCAGTATGAATTGGCGCGTGATGCGGTGTGGCGCGGCGCTCAGCGCAGGTCAGACCCAAAAACGCTCAAGAGCGTCTACTCGATTTTCGTCAGCCGCGTGGATGTGTACACGCAGAAGAACGTGTCGACGCTGATTCCTGAAGCGCAGGGCCAAGTCGGGATTCTCAATGCCAAGCGACTGTGGGCGCTTAATCAGACATTCTGGGCCGACAAGAATTTGCCGCTGAAGCAGGAGATCATTTTCGCCAGCACGGGCACGAAGCTCGCGAGCGACCCCGCCGACAAGTATGTCGAAGCGCTGGCCGGGAGCGATATCCAGACGAATCCGCCCGCGACGAACGAGGCCGTTTCGAAGTTGAACAAGACGTACACGCGAAAAGTTGACCAGTTTCCCAGCGCCGCGGTTCAGGCGGATATCGATCAGAAGGTGGATCAGGCGAAGCTGGAGACCACACTGATGGCCGAGGGTGTGTCGAAGTTCGCCGAGCCGCATCTGAAGCTTCTCGCGACGATCGCCAAGCGTCGTGGATGAATGATGCGACGCGGGCGGACATACACCAACACGCTTCAACCAAAGAGCCTTGTCCCGCGTGATTCATGCTCGAGAAGCCAGCGCTTGCACTCCAGTCCGCCGCCAAAGCCCGTGAGCGAGCCGTCGCTTCCGATGACGCGGTGGCAAGGCACGATGATCGATATCGGATTTCGGCCGTTCGCGCCGGCGACGGCACGGATCGCCTTCATATTACCCAGACGCTTTGATTGCTCGCCGTAGCTGATCGTCTGGCCGAACGGAATTTCCTGAAGCAGCTTCCACACCGACCTCTGGAACTCACTGCCAGCCAAATCAAGCGGAAGGTCGAATGTCTTTCGCTGGCCCGCGAAATATTCGCCGAGCTGTCTCGCGGTCTCCTTCAAGATCGGATGATTCTCGTCCGAAAAATTCCGTGGGGGATTCCCTGATAACCAATATCGGTTGATTATGGTCTTTTCAGTACTTCCAAATCCGACGATTTGTAACGATTCATTATCGCTCATCAGAATCAGTGGCCCGACTGGCGATTCGATCGTCGATCGAAAAAGTGAAGTCATGTTATGATCTCACGTAAAACAGCTCAATTCCCGACAGAACAATCCTCTATCAGGGCCCCATTCGCCACTACTTCGGACTAAATGAAATTTTATGCAACTTTTCGTTTTTTTCGTCTCGGTCCTGAACGATGCATTCGGACACTGTGCACTTGCGTCCACTCAATAAATCACATACATCCATACCGCCTTGTAACCGCAAGATGAAGAGATAGCGAAATAGCTCGAGCACCGTTGAATTTGTATACCCATATCAATTCGCATCGGTTCGCTGCCCCGGGTTCAAAAGAAGTATAAGGAGCAGGTCTTGTCCGACTTAATCGTTCAGCCATCAGTAAAGGGAGCATATCCGACTGTCCAGACGAAGCCCGTCGATGGCGTTGACCACGTTTTCGCGAATCTGCTATTAGCAGAATCGACGACAGATGCGTCCGAAGACGCAGAAGGCGTCTTGCCAGTCGAGCAGCCGGCCGATCGTCTGAGCTATAAATTTCAGCGTTTGCGCGAGAGCCTGCGGCAGGCGATCGCAGCAGGAACGCTCCGCGGAAGACTCCCGGGCGAGCGGTCACTCGCCAAGCAATTTCAGGTCAATGCCAAGACGCTGTCCAAAGCACTGACGGACCTGGCGGCCGAGGGTTTGCTTGATCGAACCGTGGGTCGTGGCACGTTCGTACGCCAAGGCGATGCGAGCACTCGCGACCCGTCCTTCGCTGGTTACGAATCGTCAGCCGGGAACGGACGTGTCCTGGTGCTGACCCGGACTTTGGGTGGTGCCTCAAATCATTCTTCGACCAAGGTGCAAAGCGCCGCGACAGAGTTTCGCAGCCAACCGTCTAAATTCGCCCCGGAAACTGACCCGCTCATCAACGCTTTCGCCGCCGCATCGATTGGCGGTGAACCGATCGTCACTGGACCAATCGGTACTGAGTCGATCGGCACTGAACCCGTCGACCCAGGCGATTCTTCCACCATCCCCGCTGCCGTCACACTTTGCAGCGACATCAAAAAACTTAGGCCCAGCTTCCTTGTCAAGTTCACGGCAGTGGTCGATCTGCACGGCCTTGCTGGTGACGACGTCATTCGCGACGCGATGCTCCGCGGCATGAAGGTGATCCTTGTTGATCGCCTGCCCAGGCCGTATTCGTGCCACGCCGTACTCGTAGAACGCGTCCTGCCCACGATCTATCTGATCAAACGGCTCGCGGCCATGGGGCATCAGCTCATCACGATCTCCTTCGACGCCGGGCAATCCGAGGCCGTCGCCGCGATTCGTCAAAGCCTGGACGTGATCGTTCCACACCTTAATATTCGCTTCAGCACGACGCAAGATTTGCACGAGATCACCGGCACGCGAAGCCAAATTCTCGCCTCAACCGCCTACGTGTTCGACCAATTCGCACCCGCGAGCCAGTTCATGGCGTTGCTTCAGACGCTCAAAATCAGCGTACCGGCAGACGTTTCCGTCGCTGCTTTGGGCTTGTGCGACTCCAGCCGCAACAGGAAATCAGGCGTCGACGGGCCGTTAGACCCTAACGAACCCGTTGACGTCGGCCCACAATGCAGTGGCTACCCGATCTACGCCAAAAGCGTCATCGCCACCATTCACGAATTGGCTCAAACGCCCATGCCGGTCAGGCCCCTGCCGACCTGGCTTACCGGCGAATTCGTCGACCGCGGAACAATGGGAATCGTAGGACCCATTCAAAATTCTGAGCTATAACGGTGCCACAACGGAAGCTCAGCTCAACTGATCATTCGCACCTCTGGATACCCCTTCCCGATTGCGGTACACTACTACTGCAGTCAGGCGTAAGCCAGTCCGCAAAACGCCGGATCGACTGACACGTTCAACCGCATCGTTCAACTGTCATGACGAGGGCCGCCATTCGGGCAGGCCCTTTTTCGTTCCCGAGAGTGCCTGAAAGCGACTGGCAAAGACCACGTATCTTCAGAAAAACTAAATAGCAGCATCACTGAAAAGGACCGCCATGAACCAGGAACTCCTCCGCACCATCGACTCCATCGCACGCGATAAATCCATCGAAAAAGAAGCCATCTTTCTCGACATCGAACAGGCCATCGCCAACGGCCTGCGTAAGCACTTCAACGCCGAGGAAGCAACCGAATTCGACGTGCGACTCGATCGAACGTCCGGCATCGTTACCGCACGACGCGGCGAGGAAATCATCGACCTCAAAGTCATGGGTCGCATCGGTGCTCAGACCGTCAAACAGGTCATGATCCAGCTCATCCGCCAAGACGAACGCGGCTCCATCTACGACGAATACAAGGACAAGGTCGGCACGATCATCAGCGGAACCGTCGCACGCAAGGAAGGCGTCACCATCATCGTCGCACTGGGCAAGAGTGAAGGCATCATGCCCCGCGCCCAGCAAATCCCCGGCGAGCAGCACGAAGTCGGCGAGCGAATCCAGGCCCTCATCACCGAAGTCCGCGACACGCCAAGCCAGATCAAAATCATCCTCAGCCGCACGCACCCAGAACTCATTCGAAAACTCTTCGAGCGCGAAGTGCCCGAAGTCGGCGAGCGGACCATCGAGATCAAAGCCCTCGCACGCGAGCCGGGCTTCCGAACCAAGATCGCCGTCACATCCATCGACACCAAGGTTGACGCCGTCGGTGCCTGCGTTGGCGTTCGCGGCAGCCGAATCAAGAACATCGTCGAAGAACTGGGCGGCGAAAAAATCGACATCGTGCGATGGAATGAATCGTCACAGATTCTCATCACCAACTCGCTCAAGCCCGCCGAAGTCGCGGAAGTTTCGCTCTGCTTCGAGCTCGGCCGCGCGACGGTCGTCGTGAAGGACGACCAGCTCTCACTGGCGATCGGCAAGCGCGGGCAAAACGTCCGACTCGCCGCGCGCCTGACGGGCTGGGACGTCGACATCCTCACCCCGCCCGAATTCCAGGCGAACGTCGAGCGCCTCGACAAGACGCTCAAGGAAGTCGAAGGCATCAACCAGGAAATGATCGACAAGATCGTCGCGCTGGGCCTCATCGACGTGCGAGACATCGAAGAGGTCGGCGAAGGTCCGCTGGTCAACGACGTGGGCATGAGCGAAGAACTGGCCGAGCATGTTGTGGACAGGTGCATAGAAGAGACGAAGGTCGTCATGCGCGAGCAGGAAGCGAAGAAGAAGACCGACGAGGCGCGTAAGGCGTCGGGTCACGTTTCAGAATCGCTGCCGCGTTCCGCATCCGCCGCGACGACTTCCAACGACGCCGCCGGGCCCGCGCCCGATTTGCTCGCCGCGATCGGCGTCTCTGCAGCGCCCGCACCAACGGCACCGCCTGCTGCTGAGCCGACGACACCCGCCGCAGAAACCGACAAGGCCTCCTGAACCTCGGCGACACTTTTCAGAATCTTCACGCCGGCGTTCGGATCCACCCCCGACACCGACACCGAACCAGACGCCGACGTGGTCGTTTTTTTCGGCCCCCGTTTCTTACCGGGCGGCCGCTTGCCCTTCACCACATCCTCTTCCA
>JBBQKP010000046.1:0-19828 GCA_038326995.1 Tepidisphaerales bacterium | reverse complement strand
GCCCAAGGCACTGACCAAAGAGAACCGAAGCGAAGAGCACGGCAGTTACATCATCGAAGGTCTGGAGACGGGCCGCGTGTATCGCGGGCACTTCAACATCCAGAACAACGGGCACATTCCGAATTTGCCGCATGACTGCACTATCGAAATTCCCGGCTACGTCGATCGCACTGGCGTGAACATGCCCGTCGCGGGCGAGCTTTCCATGGCGTGTGCCGCGACATGCTCGGCCAGTGTTCACGTGCAGAAGATGGGCATGGAAGCGGCAGTGCACGGCGACGTGAATCTGCTGAAGCAGGCAATGCTGCACGATCCCCTCACCGCGGCCGTATGCGACCCGGAAGAAATCTGGCAACTGACTGACGAAATGCTCGTCGCGCAGCGTGAGTGGCTTCCGAACTACAAGACCGCCGACATCGACGCCGCCGCAAAGCGACTTGCCGATCACGAGACGGCCGGCACGCGTGTGAAGACTGTGGTCACGGATGGTGCGGCGCGAATCAAGACCAAGACCGTCGACGAAATGAAGCTGGATAAGGAAAAGTCTCGTGCCAACGCACAGGCCGCGGACAAGGGCAAGATGACCGCCAACGCGTGATGCGCAGGCGTCAGAAGTTAGGCGTCAGACGTCAGGTGTTTTCTGAAATTTAGCGTTCTCCAGCCTCAGGCGTTCTCTCGGGCGTCTTTCATCAACTCGACCAAGTCGAGCGTGAAGCCTTCAAGCGCCGACGATTTTACGACCCCGGTTTCGACAAGACTCGCGCGTTCAACATAGGCATCGCCTTCCAGAACAAGCTGCGTTAATGATGCCCGTCCTGATTCGTTTTTCGGATCGAGAATCCAATACTCACCAATGCCGGCCTGTGCGTACTCTCGGCGTTTGGTCACAGTGTCGTGCTGACGGTTTGAATCGCTGACGACCTCGACGACAAAGTCCGCGCCGTCCCACTCGTTAGCGAAGCAGCGACCGGCATTCGCGGCGAGCATGACGGCCAGGTCGGGTTCGCGGTAATGGTCGTCGCTCAGACGAATGCGAAACGGCGCGGTCATTACTCGTGTGCCTTTTTGTCCGCTCGCCCAGGCTCGCAACATCAAAAATAAGAATCCGATCAACGACTGATGTATGGAATTGGGCATGGGCAGAACCTGCAGTTTTCCGTCGTGCAGTTCGACCAGATAAGTTCCATCAAGTTGAAGATACTCGGCCGTGCTGAAGCCTTCGCTTCGCATCGGTAATTTCGCCAGATCGTCGGCAAGTTGACGTGAGATATTTCGCACGTCGTCAAGGCTCAGCGCGCGATCGTCTTGTTCGAGCAGGGCGGGCATGAGCGGAGTATACAGTGCAACGTCCTAAGAAGACGCCTGAAAAGTGCAGCAACTCAGAAATCGAACACTTGTGCGTGTCGCAACATCGGGTCGGCCTTACCCCGCCTGAACCTTTTTGCGGCGGGGCGTTTGGTGAATGCTCACCTCGACCTTACCGATCTGAGAACTCAGATGCTCAACAATCTTGGGCCCGGTTTCGGATTTGTCTGCGGAGCGGGAATCGACGCGCTCAATGTCGGCTCCAACGCTGGCGAGCTTGGCTTCGAGCTTTTCGTAGCCGCGATCGATGTGGTAGATGCGGTCGAGGCGCGTGGTGCCAGTTGCACCAAGGGCCGCGACGACCAGGGCCGCGCCGGCACGCAAGTCAGAGCACATGACGTCGGCGGTCTGGAGGCGTGAGACGCCCGCGATGATCGCGGTCGGGCCTTCTTTGCGGATGAACGCGCCCATGCGGGTCAGTTCACCGATGTGCGTGAAGCGGTCGCCGTAGATGCGCTCGGAGATGACGCTGATTCCGTCCGCGGTCGTCAGCAGCGCCATCAGCGGCGCTTGAAGATCGGTCGGAAAGCCGGGATAGGGATGGGTGGCGATGTCGACGGGTTTGAGTCTGCCCGTGCTGGTGACGCGGACGGTGTCGTTGTCGACGTCGGCGACGATCGACACGCCCGCTTCCTGAAGGATGTCGACGACGGCGATGAGATGATCCAGGTTCGCACGGCGTAGCGTGAGCGAGCCGCCCGTGACGGCCGCGGCCATCAGGAACGTGCCGGTCTCGATGCGATCGGGAATGATGCGATGTTCGTGCGCGGTGAGTTTTTCAACGCCTTCGATTGTGATTTCAGTCGTCCCTGCACCGGTGATTTTGGCGCCGCATTTGTTGAGCATTGAAGCACAGTCGGCGACCTCGGGCTCGCACGCAGCGCCGACGATTCGCGTCTTGCCCTGGGCAAGTGTTGCGGCGCACATCACGTTGATGGTGCCCAGCACGGTCGGGCCGTTGGTGCCGCCCAGATACATGGTCGCGCCCTTGAGACGGCGTGTTCCGTTGCCGGGCGTTTCGCAGATGTATCGGCCGTTTTCGGTGCGGACGGTCGCGCCGAGTTTTTGCAGGCCGCGAAGGTGCAGGTCGATGGGTCGGTCGCCGATCGCGCAGCCGCCGGGGATGCTGACGATCGCCCGGCCGCGCCTGGCCAGGAGCGGCCCGAGGACGCAGATGCTGGCGCGCATGGTTTTCACAACGTCGTAGCTGGCCTCGACGGAAGATTCGTC
Source organism: Tepidisphaerales bacterium (assembly GCA_038326995.1). GTDB lineage: Bacteria > Planctomycetota > Phycisphaerae > Tepidisphaerales > Tepidisphaeraceae > JBBQKP01. Next base: position 17,233 of record JBBQKP010000046.1, on the reverse strand, counting down.
GTGCACTTCAATGTCGAGTTGACCGCTGAGCAGCGGGCCGAAGCTCCGTCCGGTGGCGACGGCTTCGTGACGCCGCGTGGAGCATCCCAGCTGCTTGAGCAGCGTCAGCATGGAATCGATGTCGGAGAGGCGCGGCACGCCCAGCAGCTTCATCGGCCCCTCGATCATCAGGCACGCCGCTAAGATCGGCAGCGACGAATTTTTGCTTCCGGAAATTTCGATGGTGCCCTTGAGAGGCACACCGCCGCGGATAAGAAAACTGTTCAATGGCCCCTCCTTGGGCTGAGTCGTGAGCGTGATTTTAAGCTGTTTTCGCAGGTTTAGGTGCGATGAGAGCGTGCCTGGTCTCAGCGCTGGGTCGTTGAATCTTGATGTCTCACAGATTAATCGGCACAGCGTCCCGAGATGCGTGAGCGGATTATGACCCGCCCGGACGCGCTTGCAAGCGTGAGATTATTGGGCGTCAGATTATTCACCGAAATTGAGTCTGATCTCGAAAGGCCATCGTCAATGCGGCACGATCATGCAAGTGCCGGGATTTTGACGAATACGCGACAACTCCTAAATTGGCCGCAAGCATGATTGATCTCTCGTACCGACCCAACGTTTTGTACCTCGCATCCATTGAGCGAATCGATGCGGCTCGGCGAATGCTGGACGAGAAGCCGCACGATTACGTCCTCGCAAGCTATCTTTCGGGGTTGGCGGCAGAGTCGATCCTTCAGGCCATTGCGCTGCGAAATGAAGCCCCGCATGACGCGAAGCACTCACTTCCCAGGTGGCTGTCGAAGTGCCCAACTTTAGCGAACGACCAAATGAAGGGCTCGGCTGATTGGAATCTTCTTGTCGCTCTTTGGGACAATGGTCTTCGTTACCTTTCCTTTGATGGGTTGCTCGGCTATTTTCGCGCGAAGAACTGTGAAAAAAACAGAAAGGGTGGAGTAGAATGGCAAGTGCGCGGAGTGACTAAGGATTTGGTCGCTGCCGCGGAGTCGGTTCATACCAAAGGTCTTGCAATATGGCGAAGCTCCACAAAAAAGTAGTTGCTGTGTTGAAAGAAAAACTTAGTAATCTCGAGGACGCACTCGAAGACCTTCCCGGCGGACGGGTTTCTGGTGTTGTTGTTAGTCCGTCGTTCAATTCGATGGACCATCGGTTGCGGCAGAAGAAGCTTGGCGAAATTCTGAAAAAAGGACTTGATCCTGCCGAACTCTCGTTAGTGGGTGCCATCGCGGCCCTTACTCCGGCCGAGGCGCATCTCGAGCAGGATTGAAAATCCTAATCCTCCTGCTGCGTCGTCGGGGCGGTGGTCGTTGATGCGGGCGCGGCAGATCGAGTGGTTGCACCGCGTTTCGATACGCGCGTGGCGGTCCAGGTTTGTGGGCCCGGCTCGGAGACGCCCGTCGTCGCCAGGCCCGCCAGAGATTTCGTGGCGCGGTCGCTCATGCTGTTGGGCTCGGTAAAGGTTTTGCTCTCGAGTTGATATTTGCCCGCGTCGAGAAAACGATTGCGAAATTGCCGCGATTGTTCGCGCTGCAATACGACCCACACTTCAAGGTTTTCATCCAGGGCCTTGTCGATGAGGCGATGGGCCTCTGACTGTCGGTCTTTGTCTGAAAGGGATTCAACCGCTTTTTCGAGGTATTTTCGCCTGGCCGGCTGGATCGGGTTCGCGTCCAGCTCGCTGCCTGATCGGATCGGCGGGACGGGAAATCTTCCCAGCAGCCAATCAGCGCCATAGAACCGTTTACTGCGCGACGCGAATTGCAAATGGTTGAGCAATCGTTGTGAGCTTGCGAATACGACGGAGTTCTCCGGAATGGTCTGTTTGATCCACACGGTGCTGGCGGCGATGTTGGAGGAAATCGTGCGATCGCGCTGCATCGGCCCGATCGACGCTTCGAGGTTGACGGCCGAGGTGAGGGCGAGCAGCGCGAGCAACGCGGTCGCGCCGATCAGACTTCCGGCGATGTCAATTCGGCCCGGCGTGTCACGCACCGCCGCACGCCAGACCAACCACACGCCCGCGATAAATACGGGCGGCAAGATCGTCGCGAAGAAACGTAAAAAATCCCAAAGTGCCATCTGCTGGCCCCAGTAGTACGCCATGTAAAGCAGCGTGCCCGGCACGAACCACAAGATCAAAAGCACCCCAATGCGGGGCAGCGAGCGGAGCATCACGATCATGCCCAATAGACCCAGCGGCAATAGAAAATACGCGCCTGTGCCGTAGAGCGAGCTCAGACCGGCCGACCATTTTCGGCTCAGGTCCTTGACGGAAAAGCCCGTGCTTTCCTCGGTCGAGTCGTAGCCCGTGATCGCCCCCATGTGATATAAGTTGTACGCGACCTGAAGTGTCGGCAAAACCATCCAAGCGGCGAGCGGCAAAAGCAGAATCCACCAGCGCGCTTTGGTCGAGAAGAGCGCCCAGATGACGGCGATGAACAGCGGCACGACCAGCAGCCCTTCGGTGTATCGAATGGTGACGGCGAACCCCAGAAACAGTCCGCCCAAGACGCCGCTCACGATGCCTCCCGTCACGCCGCCGGTCACGCCGCTGGTCCGCGCGAATCGGCTGGTCAGGGCCATGCCCCAGACGACAAAGCATGTCGCCGTCGCGTGGCTGTTGGGATTATTAGCAAGCAGCAATACGACGGGCGAAAGACCAAAAAGCGTCATGGCGACGATCGAAGGAAAGCCGCTCATAAATTGTCGCGCGAAAAAGAACACGCCCAGAACGCCCAGCGCCATTGCGATGGGATTGATGTAATAGACGGCGATTTCCTTGTATTGATCAGGCGCGAACGCGTAGACGCCCGCGATCAGAAGCGGATAGCCGAGCGGATATTTCGCATAGTGAGGCCCACCGCCTGTTGCGGTCAAAGTTTCGTCGCTCATGCCCCACATCCAGCCGACAAATTCGAACGGAGATTCAGGAACGACTCGGCCGCTGCCTGTCGTCGCCAGAAGTTTGCCGGTGACGAGGTAGCCGTTCTGGTTATTTCCCGCATGACCGGCGGCCGTGTATTGCAGGAGGAAGCTCAGGTAGGCGGCGAACAGGGCGATCGCGATCGTCGCCCAAAGCAGCCGACTCCAGATCGACTCGGGCCTTGGGACGGTTGGGATTAACGACTTCGATTGCACAGAGGCTCCAACAGCGCCTTCAACAGAGGCTTCAACAGAGCGTGCGGCGATTGCTGAAGAGAGCACATCCGATCGCGTGGCGGCATGAATCAGCGGAATCCGGTCGTCGCCCTGATTAGAAGTGATGGACATGGAAGATCGGTTTCATCCAGAACGCCCGGATTGTCAATGGCAATCTTTTGAACGCACGAATTCAATCACGCCCTTCGCCAAAGTTTTCAGGTCCTGATTGCCGATTATCAGACCATCATGATCCTCCTCACCCGACTCAACGGCCAGTCCTTTATTATGAACGCAGACCGCATTCGATACGTCGAGCAGACGCCCGACACCGTGATCTGCTGCGACCACGGCGAGAAACTGATGGTCAAAGAGCCCATCGCCGAGGTCATGCGTCGGGCGATCGAATACGTCCGCTCGACCCGCAGACCCATCACCGATTGAAAACTGACTTGCAGCCGGCCTTGCTGTGAATGTCGGGCGGTGAACTGACCGATGACCCTGATAGAGGTCGAGCGGTCCTATGGCTGAAAAAGAAAAAAAACCTGCGGAGAAAGAGAAGCCGGCCGACAAAGGCTCGGCCGCGGGTGGTCACGATGACAAGGGTCATGCCCCTGCCAAAAAGGGCGGCATCGTTGCGATGCTCACGAAACTGCCCGTCCTGCTGGGCGGCGTGATGGTGATCGAGGCGGCCGTGCTTTTTGGCGCGTTCAAAATGCTGGGCGGGAGCCCCGAACCCGCCGCCGCTGCGGAATTGCACACCGAAGAAGGCGGAAAGGGCGAAGGCGGCGGGAAGGACGACGGCGGAAAGACCGGCGGGTCGAAGATGTCGAAAGTGGAGCTGCCCGTCATTGAGATGCGGGCGCCCAATAAGCTGTCGGGCCGAACATTTTTATATGATGTCAGCATTTTTGTAGTCGTGAAAAGCGAGCACGCCGAAAAAACCAAGGCCGATCTTGAAGGTCGAAAGGCGATGATCGGTGACCGCATTCGCACGATCATTTCCCGAACCGACCCGGAAAAACTCAACGGCGAGAAAGAGCCGGGGCTCGAAACATTCCGCCGTCAGGTGAAGTTTCAGCTCGAGGAAATCCTCGGCCCGGATCTGATCGAGGAAGTCCTGGTCCCGCGCTGTATTCCGTTCAAAGCCGAGTTCTGATGCGGCACCTGACGTGTGTCTGAAGGTTTCTCACCAGAAACTGTCTCCTCACATTTGCTCAAAATCATCCGCCACGTGATACTCCTACCAGCGGCCCGATCCCGGACGCCGCTGCAACTTGAGGACTTTTCACGCCACGGATGGTGCGATATGGCCGAGAATCAGGGCATTTCAGAGTCAGACATCGACGCATTGCTCGCGGAGATGAACAAGGCAGATAGCGCCGGGGCAACGCCCACTGGCGGTTCGTCGGCTTCCGCGCCTCAGCCCGCCGCTTCTGCTTCGTCGTCCGCTAACATGTCAGGCGAGGCCAGTCAAGACGAAATCGACGCACTGCTGGCTTCCGCGAATTTCGACGACCCGCCCCAGGCCGCCTCAGTCTCTCGCAATTCAGCTGCGGGAGCTTCCCGTTCGACAGGTGCGGGCAACCCGATGCCTTCCGCACCGTCATTCCAATTCCCCGACCTGCAACGCGCCGTTACCGATGCTCAAGTCTCGAGCATTGATTTGCTGAAGGACGTCGAGCTGAACGTGAAAATCGAACTCGGCCGAAGCCGAATGCTGGTCGAAGATGTGCTACGGTTGGCCGAGGGTGCGGTGGTGGAACTGGACAAACTCGCGGGCGATCCCGTGGACGTTTTCGTGAACGAGAGACTGGTCGCGCGGGGCGAGGTTCTGGTGCTAAACGACCAGTTCTGCGTCCGCGTTAACGAGATCATTTCGACCAATAAGGACGACCTGATGTAGCGCGGACGTTACTAGGTTCGTCAGAGACTTAACTACTGGCATTGCCGCAATCGCAAGGAGGCGATCGCATGCGAAATCGAAGAAAAGCAATCGAATTGATCGTCGGCGTGGTCGCCTTGCTTGCAGTCTGCGCGCCTGCGCATGCTGCGCAAAATGCGATGCCAAGCGCGACGCCAAATGCCCTGCATCAAGAGGTCGCCGAAGGTCGGCCGATCCGGCGTGAGCTGGCGACGACTGAAAATGAAGTAACCAGTTCGTCGAACGACTCTGCGACGCAGCTCACTGAATCGCCAACGCTCGCGCCATGGTCAACAGGCGGCATGTCGGTGGATCTGGGCCGGGTGGCGATCGCGCTGACGGTCGTCATCGGCCTGATTTTTGTGTTGAGATGGGTCGCGAAAAAGTGTTTCAATATCGCGGGCACCAGCTCCAACTCTGCCGCACGCGTCGTCTCACGTACGCTCATCGCCCCGCGTCAACAAATCATTTTGCTTCAGGTCGGCAGGCGAATTGTGGTCGCGTGTGATTCTGCGGGTGCGGTCACGACGCTGTGCGAGATCACCGATGCCGACGAGATCGCGGAGATTCTCGGCAAGACCTCGGCCCGTGAAGCAGAAGCTCGCGTTTCAAAATCCGCATTCACCCTGGCTCTGGATGAAGAGTCTGGGGCTTATTCGCGCGATTACTCGACCGCTGGAGATCAGGGTGATGACGTGCGTAACAAGATGAACTATGGCTCAGGCGGAGACCTGACCAGCGACCCGCGCCTCGCGGCCGACGGCGTGGCGGCTGAAGACTCGGATGCCCTGGCGAAAGTGCGGGGCGAGATCGGCACGCTGCTGTCGCGTGTGAGAAATCTGTCGGGATCGATCAAGACCTAAAACGTTAGAATCAACAGAAAGGCGACGATGAGAACGGATGCTCGCGTCGGAAAGAAAATAGCGGTAAGCCCTGGCTTTGCCGTCATATTCGTGACGGCTCTGGTGGCGTTGTTCGCATTGCCAACAATTGCCACTGCGCAGGTAATGCCTTCAATCAACCCTGCCTCATTTCGACTTCCGGAATTGGGGTCGCGCGAAAATTTCAGCGCGACGTTGCAGCTTCTGATATTGCTCACGGTGCTGAGTCTGGCTCCGGCGATCGTGATCATGATGACCAGCTTCACGCGGATTATCATTGTCCTTTCGCTGCTGCGTCAGGCCATGGGCACGCCCACGCTGCCGCCCAATCAGGTGCTGACGGGCCTGGCGATGTTCATGACGCTTTTGGTGATGGGCCCGACGCTGGAGCGAATTAATTCGTCGGCACTGCAGCCTTATTTGTCGGGCGGCATGAATCAGACCCAGGCCCTGAAGGCCGCCGAGGGTCACATCCGCGACTTCATGATTCGGCAAATCGAGGTGTCGGAAAACGAGGAAGATGTTCATTTGTTTCACGACTTCAGCGGCAAGCCGCCGGCGAAGGTGTGGGAAGACATCAGCACCATGAGCCTGATTCCCGGGTTCATGATCAGTGAGCTGAAGACGGCGTTTCTGATGGGCTTCAAAATTTATCTGCCGTTCCTGGTGATCGACATGGTGATCAGCTCTGTGCTGATCAGCATGGGCATGATGATGTTGCCGCCCGTGCTGATTTCTTTGCCGTTCAAGCTATTGCTGTTTGTGCTGGTGGACGGGTGGCGTCTGATTTCACAATCGTTAATGGGGAGCTTCGCATGACCGTCGATCAGGCAACAGAAATCATTCGGGCCGCGCTGCTGCTGGTTCTGCTCGTCGCCGGTCCGGTGATGATGGTGGGGCTGACCGTCGGCATCGTCATTTCGATCGTTCAGGCGGTGACGCAGATTCAGGAGCAGACGCTTACGTTCATCCCCAAAATCGCCGCCATGATGATCGCACTGGTCGTTTTGCTTCCGTGGATCGGTGCTCGGCTGGTTGATTACACGCGGATGATGATCGAAGGGGCGATGCCTTAGACGGGCGATCAAAAAGCGTAAATGAATTCCGATCATAAAAAACAATTTTCGACTCTGGTTTCGATATTGGGCCTGCACTGTGAATCTGATCGAACTCGCCAACTTCGCGCCGCTGTTCCTGCTCGTGGTGTTTCGAGTGGCGGGGGTGATGTTGATGTCGCCGTTCTTTTCAAGCTCGCGCGTGCCCAACGCCTTTCGGGTGATGCTGATTCTGATGATCTCGCTGGGGATTTCGACGGGTGTTTCGGGCGTCGATTATTCGCGCATGGTCGTACCGAGCGATCTCATCACACTGGTGGTGGCGATGGTTGGAGAGTTCATGTTCGGCATGGCGATGGGTATGGCCGTCTCGCTGGTGTTTACCGCCACGCAGTGGGCTGGTGAACTCATCGGCCAGCAGGTCGGCTTTTCGATCGGTTCGGTATTTGATCCGCAGTTCGGCGGGTCGGGCAGCCCGATCGGCGACCTCTACTTCATGCTGACTCTGCTGGTGTTCATCTCGGTCGGCGGGCACAGGGTGATGCTCAGCGGCATGCACGAGTCGCTTGTTGTATTGCCCCCAATGGCGCTGGTGCTGACTCCCGACGTGCTGGCGCTGGTTCTGGATCTGCTTAACGCCGCGACGATTCTAGCGCTAAGGCTTGCGGCGCCGGTGTTCGTCACGCTCCTGGTGGCCGACATCGCGCTGGGCTTCCTGAGCAAGACGATGCCGCAGCTCAACATCCTTTCCGCGGGCCTGGGCCTGAGAACCATCCTGGGGATGCTGGTGCTGATCTTCGGCATCGCCTCGACGGGGGGCGTCATCAGCGACTCAATGACCAGCACGCTGGAGGCGTGGGTGCAGGCGGTGTCGGACGCTTCGGTGGCTGGACTGGTGAAGCAGTGAGTACGGACAAATCCAGCGCAGACGACAGTTGATCTACAAGGTGAAATCACGGGGCGGGTTGACCATCGCAAGGACGCCAGAGCATGGCTGAATCAGACGGACAAGAAAAGACAGAAGACCCCACTCCGCGTAAGCGCGAGAAAGCGCGCGAACAGGGGAACATACCCAAGAGCACAGACCTCTCGGCCGCGGTGCTGTTGGTCGGGGGCATTATTTTGATTTCCCATAACACACCCGAAATCGCAGCGGCGCTAAAAGAAGTCATGCGAACCATGCTCTCGCTCGAAACAATGGCAGACCAGCAAGTGGGCAATTCGCTCACGCTGGCGATGAGTCTGAGTGCAATGGTCGGGCTGTCGATGCTGCCGCTTCTGGTGGGTCTGGCGGTCGTGGCGGCGGGTATTGCCGTCTATCAGGCCGGGCTGAATTTCAATGTCAAAAAGCTCGCGCCCAAGCCGAGTCAAATCAGTCCTTTGAGCGGCATCAAACGGCTGTTTTCTGGCGGACGCGGCATGATGCAGCTCGTCTTCCATGTGCTGAAAGTGTTGCTCGTGATCAGCATGGGATATTCGGCCATCCACGGCCGAATGGGTGAGATCGTGCAACTCGCCAGGCTCACGCACGAACAGGTCATGTACCTTGCCGCAATATTAGTATACGACGTTTCGCTTCGCATCGCAGTCGCATTGCTGATTCTCGCGCTCTTCGATTACGCGTGGCAAAAATACCGCAATGAGCAGGATATGAAGATGACCAAGCAGGAAGTGAGGGACGAGATGAAGCAATTCGAAGGAGACCCGCTGATGAAGCAGCGCCGGCGCGACATCGCGCTCCAAAGGTCGCGCCAGCGCATCCGAAAAGACGTCCCGACCGCCACCGTGATCGTGACCAACCCGGATCACTATTCGATCGCGCTCAGGTACGACTCTGAGACGATGAACGCCCCGCGCGTCGTCGCCAAGGGCGTTGACCAGATGGCCTTGCACATCAGGCAGGTCGCGGGCGAGGCGGGCGTGCCGATCGTGCAAAGGCCGCCCCTTGCTCGTGCGCTTTATGCGAGCTGCAGGGTCGGCGATGAGGTGCCCGAAGACCTGTACAAGGCCGTCGCGGAAATCCTGGCGTATGTGTACGAACTGAGCCATCCCAGGGCGAATTCTGGCGCAAGTGCAGGTGCGGGTGAAATGGCTGGCGCGGGTGTTGGCGCGGGTGTTGGCAGAGGCGTTGGCGGAGGCGTTGGCGGAGGAAATCGTTAGCACAATGAACTCCATCGTATGAATGACAATGAACACCAAGAAATAAGTTCCCCGCACCTCTTCTGGCCATGTCTGAATTGATTGCCTCCAAATCTCTGCCCGCCTGGCTGACGCGAGTCATGTCCTATCGCGATCTGCTCTTGCCGATCGCGCTGGTGGCGCTGTTGGTGGTGATTCTCGTGCCGCTTCCGACGCAGGTGATCGACATCCTGCTGGTGATGAATCTGACGATATCGATCATCATCCTGGCGACGACGGTGTATGTGAAGAGCCCGCTCGAATTCTCCGTGCTGCCTTCGCTGCTTCTGGCGGTGACGTTGTTTCGGCTGGTGCTGAATGTGGCGACGACGAGGATGATTCTCACCGCCGGCGACCGCGCGTCCACGCCCGAACTCGCAGAAGCCGCGGCGGGCGAGATGGTCCTGGCATTCAGCACGTTCGTCACGGGCGGTTCGCTCGCAGTGGGCATCATCATCTTCGTCATCATCTTCGTGATTCAGTTCATCGTGATCAGTAAGGGTGCGACACGTATCAGTGAAGTGGCGGCAAGGTTTACGCTCGACGCGATGCCGGGCAAGCAGATGGCGATCGACGCCGACCTGAACGCCGGGATCATCAAGGAGGAGGAAGCCAAGCGTCGCCGGAGCGAGATCGAGCAGGAGGCGGATTTCTACGGTGCGATGGACGGTGCGTCGAAGTTCGTCAGAGGCGACGCGATCGCCGGCATCATCATCACCGTCATCAATATTCTGGGCGGTTTTTACGTCGGAATGGTCGATCACGGCTGGCCGGTCATGTCGGTGCTGAAGCTCTACACGAAGCTGACGATCGGCGACGGGCTGGTCAGCGCCGTCCCCGCGTTCGTCGTGTCACTGGCGGCGGGTCTAATCATCACGCGGTCGAGCAGTCGCAAAGAGCTGGGCGACGAATTCGTCACGCAGTTGTTCGGCAAGCCGCAGGCGCTGATCGTCGCGGCCGTCGGGCTGGTGATGCTCTCGCTCACGGGCCTGCCGATGGTGCCAATGTTCATTCTCGCTTCCTGCTGCGGCGGGATCGCGTTAATCCTCACGCGCAACCAGAACAAGCGCGCCGCCGCCGACGTCGTACTCGAACAATCCAAGGCACAGGCGCAAACCGCTGAGCCCGAGAAGATCGACAAATTGCTGGACGTCGAAACGATGGAGTTGGAGGTCGGGCACGGAGTGGTGGCGCTGGTCGATACCACTCGAGGCGGCGACTTACTCGACAAGATCAGCAACATTCGACGCCGCACCGCGGTTGATCTGGGCATCGTCGTTCCGCCCGTCCGCATCCGAGACAATCTCGCGCTGGGCCCCAACGACTACATCATCAAGATCAGAGGGCAGGCCGTCGCCAAAGGCGTCACCTACCCCGAGCAATACCTGGCCATGGATTCGGGCAACACCAACGGCCCGATTCCATATGCCGAGCCGACGACCGAGCCCGCGTTCGGTCTGCCCGCGTATTGGATCACCGAGAGCCAGCGCCCCCAGGCCGAGCTGCAAAACTACACCTGCTTCGACGCAAGTTCCGTGCTGGCGACGCACCTCACAGAAATCATCAAGCGATACGCGCATGAGCTTCTGAGCAGGCAGGAAATCAAGAGCCTGCTCGATAATCTCAAGCTCCGTGCGCCCGCGTTGGTCGATGAAGTCATTCCATCGATTCTCAAGCCGGGCGAATTGCAGAAAGTCATGCAGAATCTGCTGCGCGAACGCGTACCCGTGCGAGATCTCGAAACCATCATCGAAACCCTCGGCGATTACGCTCCACGAACCAAAGACCTCGAAGTCCTCACCGAATACGTCCGTAACGCGCTGGCTCGAACGATCTGCAAGCAGTACATCGACGACCAGGACAAACTCTGGTGCGTCACGCTCGACCCGGCCATGGAGGAGCTCATCACCGGCCACATCCAGCGCGGCGAGCAGGGCGTCATGAACTCCATGCCGCCCGCCACCAGCCAGCAGATTGTCGGGCGTATCGCCGAAAAAGTGACGCAGGCGAGCAGTCTGGGCAGACAGCCGGTCTTGCTGGTCAGCCCGCAGATCCGCGGCGTGATGAGGCGAATGATCGAAGGGGCCCTGCCCGCGACTCCCGTACTTGCCTACAACGAAGTCGTGTCCGACGTGAGTGCCGAAGCGATCGGCCTGGTCGGAATCAACGGATAGAGCGATCACACCCGTGTAGCCGCCAGCTTGCTGGCGCTGAATGTGCAAGTGAAGTCCATTTAAGCACCAGCAAGCTGGCGGCTACACTTGGGAAAGCGATGCTCTTTCAACTGGTCGCGCCATCCGTCTGGTCGCGCTCATCAATCTGCCAGTTGACTCTCAGCCCGCATTCCATATTATCTGTGGCTCGACGTCGAGAGGTTGGTGCGCGGGCCAGAACAGGCCGCACATTGAAGGGTAGACGGCCGAACATGCTCTGATCTTTGATCGGAACCTGATGAAGTCTGGCAAAACCGGATGAAATCAGCGGGCCGAGAGAAGATTCCTCTTTAGACACAATTCGGCAGAACTTTCGCGGTCGGCTTAGCAATCGCGGTCGACCGGGCGTCGGAAGCACTACCCCGTGGTGTAACGGTAGCACTAGAGTTTTTGGTACTCTATGTCATGGTTCGAATCCATGCGGGGTAATCGACCAAACGGTGTCAAAGAGGCAAGTAATCAAGACAGGGCACGCAGCAGATGAGTAAAGCGGACGCGGACAAGATCAAACTTTTTGCAGGCCGGGCGAACCCCGCTTTGGCGCAGAAGGTCTGTGATTATCTGCAGATTCCCCTGGGCCGCGGCCGGACCGAGTTATTCCCCGACGGCGAGGTCATTGTTCGTGTCGACGAAGACGTCCGCGGGCGTGACTGCTTTATCGTTCAAAGCTCGTGCCATCCGGTGAATGCACACCTGATGGAACTGTTCATCTGGATCGACTGCCTGAAACGCGCGAGTGCGGGGCGAATCACTGCGGTGATGCCTTACTTCGGCTACGCCAGGCAAGACCGCAAAGACAGCGGCCGCGTTCCGATCACTGCCAAGCTGGTTGCGAATCTGCTCGAACGTGCCGGGGCAGACCGTGTGGTGTCGGTCGATCTCCATGCCGCGCAGGTTCAGGGCTTTTTCGATATTCCGGTGGACCATCTGAATGCCGGGCCGGTGTTTGGAAGATGGTTTCGCTCACTGGGAGTGGAAAACCACGTGTGGGTCAGCCCGGACGTGGGCAACGTCAAGCGGGCACAGGTTTACGCCAATCTGTACGGCGGGGACATCTGCATCATCGATAAACGCCGCATCTCGGGCGTGACGACGGAAATGAAAACCGTCATCGGCGACGTCAAGGGCAAGACCGTGCTCATGACCGACGACATGATCACCACAGGCGGAACGATCACCGAGGCCGTGCGAATTCTGCAGGATCATGGCGCCAAGGACATCTATATCAGTGCGACGCATGCCGTGCTCGCGCCGCCCGCGATCGAGCGACTGGCGAATTGCCCGTTCACGAAGATCGCGGTGACGGACACGATCCCCAACGACGGCAGGACCGAGCCGATCGCCGACCGTCTGACGATCCTGAGCGTCGCGGACCTGCTGGGCGAGGCGATCTTCCGAATTCACCATAATAAGTCGGTCAGCGCGATGTTCCGCGACCGTGCGACGTCCGAAAGCTGATGCGATAACGAACTAACTCAAACTAACCCGATCAAACAAACCCGATCAAACAAACCCGATCAAACGAGCCAGACCAAAGACATCTCCGAACAGCCGCTTCCTTCCTACAACTTTTCCCTAACCACTCTCAACTAATACTATGGCAAGCCCCTTCCCCCTCATCGCAGAAACCCGAGAAAAGCTCGGCACCCGAACCACCCGTCGTCTTCGCGCCGCGGGCAAAGTGCCCGGAGTGATCTACGGCCACGGCGAGGGCAATGTCGCAGTCGCAGTTCCCTCCAAGCCTTTCAATGAGTCGCTCGCCAAGGGTGCCCACGTGTTCGAGCTGGGCATGGGCGAACTCAAGGAAAACGTTCTCGTGAAGGACGTTCAGTTTTGCCACCTGGGCAAGGACATCATCCACGTCGATTTCGCACGCGTCAATCTGAATGAACGCGTCACCGTCAACGTCAGCATCACCCTCAAGGGCGACGCCAAGGGCGAAAAGGCGGGCGGCGTGCTCACGCAGACCCTCAACGAACTCGAACTCGAGTGCGTCGTCACCGAAATTCCCAGCGAAATCATCTACGACATCACCGACCTCGAAGTCGACACGGCCGTCCACGTGAGCGATCTCAAACTCCCTGCCGGCGCTACCCTGGTCACCGACGGTGAACTCATCGTCGCCATCATCCGAGTCATCGCAGAAACCGACGCGGGCGAAGAAGGCGCTGTGGCCGAGCCCGAAGTCATCAAGAAGGACCGTGCTGCCGGGGATGACGCTGAAGAAGCCAAGTAATGAGAAGTGCGGAGCGTGTAGTGCGGAGCGTGGAGTGAAATCAGAGGAAACGCATAAGGCATCGCTGCCTGACTACTCCTCGCTCCCCGCTCTCAACTGCCCGCCTACCTCAAACCCCCGCTTACCTCAAACCCATGTACCTCATCGTCGGCCTGGGTAATCCCGGAAGTGAATACCAAGGCACGAGGCACAACGTGGGCTTCGAAGTCGTCGAAGCTGTCGCCCAGAGGCTGGGATGGTGCGAGCCGGGAAAGTTCGACAAACGCGCCAAAAAAGCGTTCGACAGTCTCGTGCTGGAAGGTGTGATCCAAACGTCAACAGGCTATGAGAAGCTTATCCTTCAAAAGCCCCAGACGTACATGAATCTGAGCGGCAGGTCAGTACAGGCGGCCGTCTGGTTCTACAAGCTCGTGCCCGAACGCATCGTCGTGGTTCTGGACGAACTTGCCTTGCCTTGCGGCACGATTCGCCTTCGCAAAGGCGGCTCGGACGGCGGACACAATGGGCTCAAAAGCATCCAGCAGTCGATCGCGACAAAGGATTACCCCCGACTGCGAATCGGTATCGACTCGGCGAAGGTGCACGACGACACGGGAGACGGACCTCGAATTGCAGGTAGTGACTACGTGCTGGGCAGGTTCACTCCGCCGCAGCGCCCGCTGGTAGAAAAAAGCATCGCCTCGGCCGCGGGATGCCTTATCACCTTCGTCGATCACGGGATCGACACAGCGATGAATCAGTACAACATAAAGGAAGTCGATCGGTAGAATGGACTGATCATGCCGCCGATGATGGAACGCCTCAGACGATCGAAGTCTGGCCCGGCTGGAAAGCCATTCTCTTCCGAAGAACAATAGAAAATGTCCTGACAGACGGTCCAGAATCCAAACTCAATCAACCAAATCATTTCAGATTTCAAAAAACCGCCCCTGAGCGTAGCCTCATGGGCAGAACCGGCCGGGAAAAATCGGCCGACTACCAAGGAACGAAAGCAGCACATGGCAGACTTAACAAAACCCCGACAGTATGAAGGCCTTTTCCTCTTCGGCACCGCAGCCACCGCCGACGTCGATGGAGCCGTCAAGCAGATCAACGCCCTCATCGAAAAGCACGGCGGCACCGTCCTTCACCTCCGCAAGTGGGACGAAAAGCGCCTCGCCTACGAAGTAAAAAAGAACAAGCGCGGCCTGTACGTCCTGGCGTTTTTCAGCGCCCTGGGAACCGCCGTCGCTCAGATCACACGCGACGTGAATCTCTCGGAAACCATCCTGCGCGTGCTCATCACCGACGCCTCGCACCTCTCGATCGACGAGATGAAGGCACAGGAGCCGCAGCAGCCCGTCAAGGAACAGCCCCGACGCGAAGATACGATCTTCGTCCCCGCCGAGGCCAATGCGATCTAATGACAATCTCATGACGAATTCATGACGATCTCATGAATAACTCATGACGATCTGATCACGACCGAACGAAGCGAACACTTTTCCCCACTCCTATGGCCGACTTCAACCGCGTCATCCTCATGGGCCGCCTGACACGCGACCCGCAACTCAAGTTCACGCCCCAGAATCTGGCGGTGTGCGAGTTCGGCCTGGCGACGGGTCGGAAGTTTCGCACCGCGAGCGGCGAGGAACGCGAAGAAACGTGCTACGTCGATTGCACACTCTTCGGCAAGGGCGGCGAAGTGTTCCAGAAATATATGAACAAGGGCAAGCCATGCCACATCGAAGGCCGCCTGAAGTTCGACACCTGGGAAGATAAAAACGGCGGCGGAAAGCGCACCAAACTTTCCGTCGTCGTCGATAACTTCCAGTTCCTCTCCGACGGCACGCGCGGGCAGGGCCAGCAAGGAAGCGCCCCGGCCGAGGGTGAGTTCGACGGCGCTCCCGCTCCACGTTCGGGCGGTTACTCCTCAGGTGGTGGTGGAGGTAGCGGAGGCGCAAGTGGCGGCGGTGCAAGCGGCGGCGGATATTCCTCCGGAAACGCCGCCCCGGCATCACGTTCCAACGCACAGTCAAACACCCCCTCCAGACCCGCCCCGGCAAACCCGCCCTACGACGAATCCGCACAATTCAAGGAAGACGATATCCCGTTCTAAACGAACTGCTGCACGTGAGCGTCTCTACTGTCATCTCGACCTTCCCCGAACCCCGAACCTGAAAAAAAATTCCAATGAAAACCACCAAACTGCTTTTGAAAGAATCGATTCGCAACCTCGGCCGCGTGGGTGATGTCGTCGAAGTGACGGCCGGCTACGCCCGCAACTATCTCGTCCCCCACGACCTCGCGGTCCAGCCGACGCCCAGCAACGTCAAGAAGGTCGAAGAAAAGCGCAAGGAAATCGAGAAGCTCGAATCCCTGCGTCGCCAGCAGCAGGCGGACCTTATCAAGAAGATTCAAGGCGCCGAAGTCACGCTGGTTCGCCGCGCGAACGAGCAGGGACATCTCTACGGCTCAGTCAGCGCGAGCGAGATCGCCAGGGAACTCTCCGCGATGGGTCACACCGTCGTCGGCGAGGACGTCCTGCTTCCCGGCAAGCTCGACAAGATCGACGTCTACAGCGCCCGCGTGAGTTTCGGCGGCGAGCTGGAAGCGGAGATCAAGGTCTACGTTTCCCCTGATGCCGAGAGCAAGGAAGCCATCAAGGCCTACGCCAAGGCGAAGGCCGCGAGCGATATTGCGGCACAGAAGGCCGAAGCCTGATTTCCTCTGATTTGATATTCATCACCTCCGGGCGGCTCCAACACACTGTTGAAGCCGCCCGTGTGCGTTTTTGGTGACGGATATTCCGCAGGTTTTACCCGGATTAACACGTCTTGGATACTTAGGGAGTAATATCGACTTGCGTTGGGGGAGTTAACCGGATAAACTGTTAGGACGTTCCCCGTGGTTGGGGAGTGAGTACGTGAGCGTCTGTAACGCTCGCGGAGTATTCAGCGGAAATAGAGGAGAAAATTATGCTTGTTCGCTCTCAAGTATGTTCAGCGTTGGCAATTCTGTTGGCCAGTTCATCCGCATTATACGGTCAAACAACCTTATCTTGGCGAAGTGAAGCAACTTTTGACAACTGGAGTTTCAACGTCGAAGGCACTAATATTCCACAATGGTTCAATTCTGCAGCGAACCAGTCCCAACTTCCCGGAGGATCAGAAATTCTTCGATTTGATAATAACAACAGATTGAGCACCATCAACGACTTGCCCGCTACTAGTCGGCACCGGCTATTTTTTGATTCTGGAGCCAACCAAAGTCGGACTCTCGGTGGAACTACTTCAAATACGTTTTTTGATTTCAGTACCATTTCTCCAATTATTGAAAACTTGAGCACCGTATCTCATACCATCAATTTTCCAATCGTTAACGGCAACGCCGCAGGCGTTCAGGCGCTGGATCTAAATGCAACTTCGGGGAGTTTGGTTTTCGGCGGCTCGATTAGTTCATCGGGAGGGACCCGGACGATTTTTACAAATACGTCTGGATCGAACAGCATTACGCTTAACGGTGTGGTAGCAGATGGAACATCGTCGACGCTGAATATCAATAAAACGAATTTGCCCGGTACTCTGTTCCTGAACGCTAATAATACCTACACCGGCACCACC
>JBBQKP010000045.1:0-20095 GCA_038326995.1 Tepidisphaerales bacterium | reverse complement strand
GATCGCGTCAATTGGTATACGCATCCCAGTTCAAGGGGCCAGAAGTTCGGACCGTGGCCGACGGGCAGACCTGTTGCAAGCGGAACTTTTCGGCCGGCACACGCCTGCGAAAAGATTCGCGTCAGTCCTTCATCGAGCGAGAACGTATTTCGCTGCGGCACCTGCGGATGCGTTTGCCAGTTGAAGGTCGTCTTATCTGTTATCGGCGCGAGCATAACGTTCGCTTCATCGTCGCAGTGGGTAAAATCGCCCAGCACGACCGCGGCCGCGCCCTCGAACATGCCCGCCTGTTCGAGCTGCGTGACGTATCGCTCGATGCGATAGAGTTTTTCATGGACGTCCTCGAAGAAGAGAATTTTCGCACGTCCGGACGGCTGCCAGGGCGTGCCAACGAGCGTTGTCATGAGCGTCAGATTCCCGCCAATGAGTTCAGCGCGTATTTGATGATCTTGTGTGTCGTGGTCGGGTGGAATCAGCCAGCGGAGCTGATGCTGCTTGTGTTGTGATGGTTGAGTTGTGATTGCAGTTTGTATTGTCCTGACGCTTTGGATGGTCGCCTGCCACTGCTCTGTTGAGACGGCCTGCAGTCGGCTTGCGGGGACGACGGCGTGCAGGGTTTGCCATCCCCAGACTTGTCTGACGAATTCGTGAAGCGCGGTGACGTCGGAATAGCCGACGAGGGTTTTTCTGCGCGCTGGTATCGGAGCGGCGGCGAGCAGGGGCAGCATTCGGGCCGCTCCCCAGCCGCCGCGAGCCGCCCACACGACGTCGATCGAATCGTCGTTCGCCAGATCGAGCAGGGCGGCGGCGCGCTGGTGATCCGTGCCTGCGGATAGAAAATCCCTCGCGGTCGTCTGCGGATGAACAAAGACGTCGAATTCTTCGTCTCGAATTTGCTGCACGCCCAGGTCGAGCTCCACCAGGCCGACGGGAGACGACGGGGCGAAAATGCCGATGCGAGGCGGGCCGAACTTTACTGTTGGGGAAGTTGCGGTTGTTGAGTGAGCCATAGAGTGGTCCATACGACGAGCGTGCCAAAAAGCAAGAGCAGAGCGACACGCGTGAACTGAAGCTTGCGATCGAATGCTTCGGACGCGGCGGGATTGCGCGAGAGATATTCCAGGTGTTCGAATCGCTCGGCCGGGCTGGGGTGCAGGAAATAGCTCGTGCGATACGCGAGCCAGTGCGATAACTTCACGAAGACCGAGCCGAACCGCGGCCTGGGGTCATAGGGCATGTGATTGATCTCGACGACGCGCGAAAGGGCGGACGCGAAGTCGCGTGCGCCGCGCCGGCCGACGGGAATCTGGTCTGGTGAGCGGTCTGGCGTACCCGAATTGTTGGGCACTTCCGACGTCACCTGATTAGTCTGCGCGCTTTCGAATGGCCCTGACGCGAACGGGCTGGGAGTAAAGAACAAATCCGACTGGGGCGGCGGAAGCAGTTCGAGCGTGCGTGCGGCGTAGGCGTCAGCTTGCCGCTCGAAGAGTCGCGCGAGCATCCCGAACAGATAGATGAATACGATCGCGATGATCGTGGTGATGACGGTCGCGGCCGTGTCGGGCGAGGTCAGGCCCGTCGCCAGGAGTTTGCCGAACAACCAGTCCGCCGGCGCGGCAAGCACCATCAGAAATGACGCGAGATAGAGTGCGTACCACGCGAGATGGTGATACCGCACGTGTCCTGCCTCGTGCGCGAAGACGGCCTGCAACTGACGCGGCGTGAGTGTTTCGATCAACAAATCGCTCATCAACACGAATCGCGCCCGCCGAATCACGCCCATGACCGCGGCGTTGCTCATGCTGTGGTTCGTGTGCCACACGCGGATGTCGTGAAAGGACTGCCGCGTGACGCGTGCGACATCGTCAAGGTCCTTTCGAAGGGGCGAGCCCTTTTCCAGCGAACTGGTTCGAAGCACGTGCACCAGAGCTACCGGGACCAGTACAAAAATCACCGCAACCGAGCCCAGCGAAATTGCCTCGCCCACCCACCACTCGGGCCTGATGCCGGTCGCTCGAAGAAGCACGGTAAAGATGTCTGACAACACGATGACGCCCAGCACGGGGACGAGCACGAAGAGGAGCTGAAGCCGGAAGTTGCTGATGAAGTAATCAATAAATCCGGGCGGCCTGCGGACGGGAAGACCGTCGTTGAGAGTAAGCAGTACCGATCGTTCGCGCATGAGACGTTCGACGGGGTACGCGCTCCACCACAGGCCCATGAACCCGATGATTGCGGGGAATGTGGCGATGAGCAGGCCGGGCAGGCGCACGTCGAAACGCGTTTCGACCGGGCCCATGAGTTGCCTGACCCAATTGGCGTAGCCGAATGCGATGGCACCGAGTGCGAACCAGACGACGATGAGAATACGAGCCAGAAGCAGGCCGCGCTGAAACCGAATCCAGGCGACGTAGTCGGGCGTGTCATTGGCGGCGCGAGCGAGGGACCTTCCCCATAGACCTGTGATGAACACGAGCAGAATGATGCCCAGAAGGACCATTGCCCCGCCGCGCCAGCCCCACTCGATCCAAAGCGACGGCTGCCCGGCGGTGCCGAGGTAAATCATGAGAGGAATCAGCACCAGAATCCGGGACATGCCGACATACTATGCGGAAGGGCGCGCGCAGCGACAACCGACGTTGTCACTTGCGTCGCGCTCGCCGAAATTTGTGAGGTTATTCATCCTTCAAAAACAGCTCCACCACAGGCACGGCGACGTCAGGCTTTGTCTGCGGAAGATTCAGCACCATGGAATTTTCGACGCTTCCGAAATGCTGGCTATGCCATCCGTCGATCTGGCCGACCTCTGAGGCGTCGTTGAGCAACTGTGCATACTCGACGCGCCCCTTGAACGCCCCGTCCAGCGGCACGAGTTTGTACGGCCAGGCAAAGAGATGCAGATAAAGTCGCCTGATCACGGGATTGTAAGTCAGGCGGCAATCTTGCGGCGTGATGAACTCGGGCGGCGCTTGAGTGCATCCGTAGATCGAGCGTGAGTGGTGATGCATCCACTTGCCGATGCCCTGGAGGCGGTCGAGCGCGCGGGCATCGAATTCGCCGCGCGCGGTCGGGCCGACGTTGAGCAGAAAGTTTCCGCCCTTACTGACACAGTCGATGAGGGTCTGCACGAGCTGTGTGGTGCTGCGCCATGAAGATTCATCACGGTGATAGCCCCATGATCCGCTGAGCGTCTGGCACGATTCCCACACGACGCGCTGGCCGTCGATCGTCGGCCAATCGCGCGGCGTCGCCTGCTCGGGTGTCTTGAAATCCACCGGCTGATCGGCCAAATCCAGTCGGTCAGTCACCATCACCCTGGGCTGAAGCTGCCTGATCATTTTGACCAACTCTTCGCTGCCCCAGTGCTCGCGACCCTTGCCTTTGCCCTCTTTATTCTTGAAAGAAAAGTCGAACCACAGCAGATCAATTTGCCCATAGTCTGTCAGCAGTTCACGCACCTGCCCGTGAAGATAGTCGATGTACTTTTTATGGTCGCGGGTCACATTGAGTGCGTCGCGCTCGCTCTGCGATTTCTTAGCGTACGGGCCGTTAAATTCATCGACCTCGTATTGCGGGTGCGACCAGTCGAGCAGGGAATGATAAAGGCCCGTGCGAAAGCCCTTGGCGCGAAACGCGTCGATCATCGGGCGAATGAGATCTCGCGATGCGGGCGTATTGGTCGCCTTGAAGTCGGTGAGTTTGCTGTCCCAGAGACAAAAACCCTCGTGATGTTTGGTGGTGATGACGAAGTATTTCATGCCCGCGTTCGCCGCCGCGTCCGCCCAGACGGTCGGGTTGTACAGGTCAGGATCAAACCGCTTCAAGTATTTTTTTCGATAGTCGTCCGGCAAAATCGATTCGTTGTTCATCACCCATTCGTGACGCGCAAGAAGCGAATAAAGCCCCCAGTGAAGGAACAGCCCGAAGCGATCCTGAACGAACCATGACGTATCGGCCTGTGATGCTGCCATGGCGTGGAGCGTAGTCGCGCGCGTGCGTCCGTGTCCACCGCGTCGCAATATCCTGAGAATGGCGATCTAAGTTTGAGATTGACTACTGCGCGCTTCCGATTGCGACCAGTCGTTGCACGTCCGGAACCCGCGCCGCTTCGCGCGCGGTAAGACTGAGTACGGCCCGCGCCTTCGCCAGTTCCAACAGGAAATCGACGCGATCCTCATACCCTTTACTAAGCGACTGTTCCAGGCCGGTCCGGACAATGCTGCCGACCTGAAGCTGCGGAACGAGATTGACCAGCGCCGCAAAGTCGGTGTCTGTTTTGATATTATTGATTTTCGACATATCGGTGTCGAGAAGTTGTCGAGTCGTGCCCGCGGCTTCGATCATCGGGCCGACCTGACCCATCAAGGGTGCAGCGGTGAGAATGAATTTCATCTGCACGCCGCCCGTGCGGACGCGCTGTGCCATCGTCACGACGGCAGCCGCGGTGTTCCTAGTCGGGTTGGCGTCGCCGATGATCATGAGCATCCGAAACGCGTCTGGCGATTTAGACCAGGCGAAATCCTGAATGACGCTTTGAAAAAGTCCCGCGTAAGCGCCGTTGCCGCCGTCGTGCCCTGTTAAGGTCGGATTGTCTTGATCAATGAAAGGCGATATCGCCTTCATTCGGTCAACGAGTTCTTTTGGATTATTCGTAAGTGGCATCACGACATTCAGAAAAGTCTCTTTCTGATTCTGCGCTTTCCTGCAGCACGGCTGCATGAGCTTGGTGTCCACCTCGTGTCGATAATAGATCGCACCAATTCGAGATCTGTCCGAACCAAACTCCAGCAAACTCATCATCGCAGGCACGATTCTGATGAGCTGTGTGTTTTGCGGCTCCATGCTTCCGGTTCCATCGATCGCCAATACGACATCGACGTCACGTGACTTGAGCGGCGGGATTTCAAGGTCCTTGCGATACTGCTCATCCTCTGGGTTGGTGATGACGATTGGCGCTTTGAACATGCCGTCGGGCTTGAGCTGCTTCGCGGCGGGTGGTTCCTTTGGCAGCTTGATCGCCTTGGCGAACTCGGACCACGCGGCCCGGCGTTTTGCTGTCGGCAGACTCGCATCAGGCGTCGTGCCGAACCGCGATAGTATAACCGCGACACGCGGCTCGAGTCGCTCGTCCGCGGACGCTCGGTTTGCCAGCTTACGAAGCAGCGACGGATCGGAAATAAAAAGCAATGCGTCCGCCGCAGCTTCCAGCGTTGCCTTGCCCAGCGGATTGGCGACGTCGTTCTCGGCGATGATCCGAAAAAGCAGTTTTTCGTCCGTCAGCGTCGACTCGGCCGCGATCGCCGATTCCGAACCGCATGCCAGCAGCAACGGCATGATCATTGCGCCCCGGAACGCTTGCTCCTTTTCCGCGAGTTTCATCCCCGTCGTCAACCATCTCAATTTCTGCGTGTTGTCCATCGACCCGGCCCGCGCATAGAGCGCCTCAAACGCCACCTCGCGAACCAACATATCCTTCGACCCCTCAAGCGTATCGAGCAAAACGTTCGTCATCGGCGATCCATCAAACTTCGCAAGCGATATCACGCCCAGAAGCTGCGCCATCCGACTGCGCTGCTTCGTGGCCTTCGCGTGCAACTCTGCGAGATATTTCTGCAACTCAACTCGTCTGGCTTCCACCGAATCCTCGGCCGGGGCGGAGTCTGTCGGAGACGCGTTCACCGTCGTGGGGCCAGTAGACGCACCGCGACCGACTGTGGCTTGCAGCGGCTCGAGGAGGGACACACTTGCCCGGCCCAGCGAATCCGCGGACATCCACGCACACATGATCGTGCACATGATCGTGCCGATGCACACGAGTCGTGAAATCTTTCGAAACACCATAGCGATAATCCTCTTTTGCTATCAGACAACCCAAAATAAAAAGCCGTCGGAACCGATCAGCATAATCCAATTTCGAAATCCGTGAATATTTATTTACGCGACGATCAAAGGTTTCAGTCAGCTCCCGGGTTCAGCTCTTCGGATTACGCCCCCCCGCGACTTCGGCCGCGGGTTTCTTCGACAGTGGTTTGGGGCGCTTCAAGGTCTTTGGCGGGCACTTTCGCGACGACATCTTTCCAGCGGGCACCTTCGTGCGGGTCGAAGCTGACGGGCACGCTTTCCATAAGATCGATACTAAAGATCGTCGCCGGGCCATGGCCGACGTTCTTATCGCCTTCACCTTTGCTCCAAGTCGATTCGAGCACGAGCCGAACCGCCGACGTGTTGGCCGCCAAGGGTACTCGCACGAGTCTCTGGTGGTTATCGACCTGGCGATGAACGACACGCCATGAGCCATCAGCCTGTCGCACTTCGACACGGAAGTTTCGTAGCATTCGCTCTGGCATGCGGCTTTGGTTGCCCTTGAGCGGGATCGTGCTGGGCATGCGCTTGTGGTCGTTGAGATTGCTGTCGAGCACGAGCCGCAACCCGCCGACGAAGATGTCTTTGTCCAACTCGAACAAGATTGATTCGCCCATTTCGCCCACCCATCCGTACTCGACATCGCCGACGGGTCGATCCTGTCCGTCACGAAGAAACTGCGTGTCGCCGACGGCAGTGATCCGAGCATCGCGTGTCATCGCATTGACGCGGCGAGACAATCCGGGCAACCACTGGTCATCCTCCATCAGCGTTTGCTGCAGCAGATCGACATGGCGTTCGTAAAGTTCGCGCGGCGTGCATGCGTGCTCGATGCAAAGCGCCGCCGCAGTCCCGACGGCCTGGCCCATGAGGCTGGTCGTGCCCATGACGCGCGTGCTCGACATGGCGGCATGCGTCGCGCACAAGTTGCGACCCGCGCACAGCAAGTTCGGAACATTCACAGAATACATCGAGCGAAACGGAATGCCGTAAGGAGACGGCGCGGCGTGAAAAATCGTCGGGCGTCCCGGATAAAGCAGGCCAGCAGGGTGGTGATCGTCCATGGACCATCCGCCGTACGCGACGATGTCCGCAAATGGCCCAGCCGCGCGCACATCGTTTTGTGTCAGCACGTGATCGCCCACATACCTTCGATTCTCGCGTTTTCCGGGCAGACTTCCCATCCATTCCACGCCCCAGTTGGCGTGTTGGTCTTTTTTAGGGTGGTGATTCTTGATGTAATCGACCACGCCGTAACCGACTTTCATCAGCTCATCGCGAATCAGATCGTTGTCGCGAATCGTGTTGTGAAGCCCGCCCAGTTCGAGCCACCAGAAATTATCGCCGCGATGGCCGGCCGAGCGATTGGGCAAATCCGACTCGCTCAAAAACTTATACGCCCAGGTCGGCGGGGTGAATGATTGCGGCGAGTCCGACTCTCGAAGCTGCACCAGAAGCGAGTTGCCCATCGTGCGATCGTCGGCGACCTCGGGCTCGATGTCTTCGTCGAACTCTTCACGCGCCTCGCGACCTACGCGCACCTTCGCGCCCGTGATCGGGGCAAGCACGCTGTCGCCCGAGGAGTCGATGAACATCTTGGCGTGGATCGTGTGCAATGTCTGTGTGGTCAAACCCCACGCCGTGATGGTGTCGAGCCGCGACTCGCCTTGTGAACTTTTTGGCGTCATCGTGCCGCCCGTGCACGTGGTGTTGAGCAGCAGTTTCACGCCCGGCGTGAACGCGGCCTTGCCGTACAGCACGCTGTCCCAGATCGAGTAATTCAAAGTCGGATTGCGATACGCATTTTCGAGCTGAACTTCTTCGAGCAGGCCGGTCTCTTTATTGTTGCGGCCGTGAGCGCCGCAGATGTGCATCCGGATTTCCGAGCTGGCGTTTCCGCCCAGGACGGGCCTGTCGTGGATCAGAACAACGCTCGCCCCGTGCCGCGCCGCCGACACCGCCGCGAACAGCCCGGCCATGCCTCCGCCCACGACGCAGACGTCCACATCAATCTGCTCCTCGCTGAACTCAGAGCCCGTCTGCTCGACCCGATAATTCGTGTGATTGCTCATGTGTTAGGAATATACCTTGTGACCCGGACTCGTGATCCGGATTCCGTTTGCCGTTTTGCTCAAAAAGTTGTCTATTACTGGCATGGCAAAAGTTGCTGTTCGAAGGCCTCTGGATTTCTGGTCGAGCCTGCAGATCGAGCTGCTGACGTGCTACGAAGGCTCGCCGCAAATTCGCGGACCCGCTCAGGGCAAGTCCGAGTATCTCAGCGCCTGGCTCATTCGAAGCGGCTGGATCGACGTCGAGGCGGGCGGAACGACGACCCGCGCCGCGGCAGGGTGGTGGGTGTTTCCCGGGCCTGGCCATCGCGTCCTGGCGGCGTCGAACAACCTCGCACTTCTGTCGATCGCCTTCTACGCGCACACGCCCATGCGCGAACCCTTTCTGGGTAACTATTCAACTTTAAAGGTCCGGGCCGGTTCCGCTGGTGATCTCCAGAAGCAGGCGGTCCGCCTCGTCCGCTTTGTCGAGAAACAATTCCCCGGCAGCGCCTGGAATACATTTAAAGAACTCGCGACCTTCGAGCAGTTCGCCTCCATCCGCACGCGTTTTACCAAGTGGTTCGAAGCGTGGTGCGAGGTGATGCGCAGACAAGGCGCGTGGATGCCCGCCGATCAGCACATCGACCCGCGTGTGCGCGCGTCGCTCGACGGCGTGTGGAAATGTCCGGTTGGCCGACTCGATCACATCAATCAATTGCCCGCCAGGCTCGGCGTCAGTCGTGACTCGCTCGACCGGCTCATGCTTCGCGATACAGGCCGAACGCTTCGCCAGACTTCGCAGCTGAGACTCGTGGAAGAAGCGCGCTCACTCCTTCGCCGCAATGACATGCTCGTGAAGCAAGTCGCGTTCTCGCTCGGCTTCAAAACACTGGCGCACTTCAGTCGATGGTTCAAAGCACACGCCGGTGAATCGCCTCGCATTTTTCGCGGCAGGTCTCTGAACAAACACGCGGTGGCCAAACGTTAAGATGACATTTCTGACACCCTCACTCCGATGTCAAGAGTGCGTATTACACGGTGAGCAATTGCGACTTCATATGTCGAGCGAACGTTCCTCAAACGTAACACTTCAGCTGAAGTGTTCGCCCCTTAGTAGGTTTTACCCTTACCTGTGAACCGACCTTTTCCCCTACGGTCGTGCAGTATTTTCCCGTCTTACGCCCCGAACAAATTGCTCTATAACTGAACAGTCGATTGAAAAGAGATTTGCCGTTGAAGAACGACGACTGCTCATTGATCGGCCGAATCGGTTTTCTTCTTCTCGCCGCGTGGCCAGGTTGAGATAACCGCGTAAATCATCACACGTTCAACAGAGTCGGAGTTCAACCATGAAACTAATTCACACTTCAATTTGTTTGGCCATTGTCTCGGTGCTTCCCCTTGCGGGAATCGCATCGTCCCAAACCCAAAACCTTTCGCAAAAAACAGACTCCGTCCGCCAGAGTCAACAGACCGCCAACATGCAGAATGCCGACGGCATGAAACTGACCGTTGCGCAGTTTACAGCTGAGTGGAAGGAAGGACCGCAAAAGGCCGCCAAGCTAATGCAGGAAAAGTACGGCGACCCCAGCGGAATGATGCCCAACAAACTGATTTGGACCGACAAAGGACCGTTCATAGAGATCATTCTGATCAATGAAGAAATCCAGCACGATTTCCCCGTTCCTCACAAGGACTTCCTGCAGCACGTCGTTGAGTTCAAGGTGCCGACGGACAAGATCGGCGAACTGGCCGCTTTCGACGGAAGCATCATCGTCGATCGCACCCGCGGCACGCTCGGCGCACGCTGCGACGTCGAAGCCCACAACCTGCTCGCTCTTAACCTCGCTTATGACGTTATCACCGGCAAAAAGAATGCCGAACAGGCCCGTACGGCGTTCGGCGAAATCGTGAAAGCAGAGATGGCAGGCGAGAAGCACGAGTATCTGACCAAGCTCATCTTCCAGCCGATGCCAAACGCGGGCGACGCGGACAAAACACTTAAAGAGTAGAACTTTGACAATTAGACGCGTTGACTAAAGACGAATTTCAAATACGGCCTCATCAGGAATAAGGAAACGATCACCGGTCGATGAACTTATCCTATCTTTATCACGCTATATCGGATTAACCCCATTCAGTGTGCTTTCAGAACCACCCCTGGGAACAAGGAATCAAAATCATGCAAAATCAATCAACTCACCAAGATCATGAGATTCAGGATGAGCAGCAACATTACCTTCTCAAGCTGAGCGACACCGGCATGACATTATCGAGTGAGGCCGAAGACATTCGTGGCCGCAGCGTGGTGGACGGAAATGGAGAGGACGTCGGCGACGTGGACGATCTGATGATCGACGACACCGAGAAAAAGGTGCGATTTATCCGCGTCTCCTCCGGTGGCTTTTTGGGAATGGGAGCACAAAAATTCCTCATTCCCGTCGATGCGATTAAGCAGATCAAGGGCGACCAGGTGATCGTCAGCCATAATCGTGAACAAATTGCGAGTTCGCCTGCCTACGACCCCGACCTGGTGGACGAAAAGTACTACAACAACCTCTACGGATATTACGGCTACCGCCCGTTCTGGGGGGTGGGTTACATGTACCCCGGCTATCCCATGTACCTCTAAACTTCTGCACCGAACCGCGCGATCAAGACCATAGTTGGCATTCTCATTCCCATCGGCCTGAATACGAAATTCGCGCCAAATACCCACTGTTCATGTGTTCGAGTCTAAGACGCGTCGAATATAGTCCACCATTGACGTTTATGCAGATTCAGTAGTGTAGTAGGGTAACGAACACGCCACTTGCCGCCGTGCCGTTGCTCATGAAAAAAGACGGCAATAATTACAAGACGAAAGGAAGTACCGAGATGAAATTACAATTGATGAGCCAAATCTTATGTGTTGTACCACATAAACTGTTGGTGCCGACATTTGCACTGATACTGGCAGTTGCGGCGGGTTGCTCCTCGAGCTCGGGCCGTGGTACGAACATCAATAACCCTCGCACGGATGGCGAGCGCGTGCTATTCGAGGCCCGCAGCATGGAGGCCAAAGGCGAAATGATGGTGAAGGCCGAGCGCCTTACCGCCGGCGGCCAGGGCAAGCGAACCGAAGGCGACACCCTCAAGAGTCAGGGCAAAACCGTCACTGGCGAGCGTATCAGCGCCGAAGGCGACACAATGGTTCGCGAAGGAGAGGCCCTCATGGAAAGGGCACGTTCGATGAACACAAAAGCGACCCAGCCAAGCCGACAATGACGGCACATCCAGCCTCGTCTGCTGAGGCATCGATCACCCCGCTCGAGCCCGTGAAATGGGTTCGACTGGGTGCTCGACTGGGATATCTGGCCAAAGGCACGGTGTTCGTGCTCATCGGTATTCTGGCTGCGCGTGCTGCATGGATTGGCGGTTCGGCTTCGGGGACGGGCGAAGTTATGTGGACCGTCGTGGAGCAACCCGCGGGCGTGGTGCTGTTAGCAATCGTCGCAGTCGGGTTATCGGCGTATTCCCTGTGGCGTTTCACGCAGTGCATCCTCGACACTGAAGGTCGCGGAAGAAGCCTAAAAGGACTATGCGCCCGCGCGATATATTTCGGCAGTGGATTGGTTTACGGCGGAATGGTGCTGGTGGCGGGCCGAATCCTTGCGGGCGTCGCGCGGCGTCGGCATCAGCCGGACGACGCCTATGTCCGCGAATGGACCGGCACGCTCATGCAGCAGCCTTGGGGTCAGTGGCTGGTCGGTGCGATCGGAGTCGGCGTCATCGGGTTCGGCTTAGCACAGTTCCGCAAGACGTGGACAGGCATCTTCCGCGACGAGGCTGATCTTTCCAAGATGAGCGACCGCCGTTACCGCAGGGCGGTTTTGTTCGGCCGATTCGGCGCCGCTGGCCGCGGGGTGGTGTTTTCGATCATCGGCATATGCCTGATCATCGCTGCCAAAAACGCCGACCCGTCCGCTGCGCGCGGCCTGAGTGGTGCGCTCGACACACTCGCCCGACAACCCTATGGCCCCTGGCTGCTCGTGTGCGTCGCGTTGGGGCTCTTCGCCTACGGTCTCTATCAATTCACGTTGGCAGGTTACGACCCACACGTGACGCATTCATACAAAAAAACCTCGTAACAAATGCAGAAGTCATCGCGATACATTTCCATCGCGTCCGCAAAATCGACAGTCATATTTACCGTCGCCCCAAGGCGACAGACATGGAGTTTGTCATGCATCATGATCCGAAACATCAGGCCTGCATCGCGGCGTGTTCTGAGTGCGCGCAAAGTTGCGAACATTGTGCCAATGCGTGCCTTGGGAAGATGCCCGAATGCGCCAAGCTGTGCATCGACTGTGCGGACCTCTGCGCGATATGCGTGGCATTCATGAGCCGCGGCTCACCGTTGCACGCCAAGCTTTGCGGCGTGTGTGCCGACGCGTGCGACGCATGCGCGGCCGAGTGCAGCAGGCACGACAACGAACATTGCAAAGAGTGTGCGGCCGCTTGCAAGAAGTGTGCGGCCGAGTGTCGTGCGATGGTCAAGGAGATGGCACATGCCTGATTTTCTTGCGCCACGTTGAGGAGCATGAGTCCGAGGTCGATCTACGCAAAGCCATCAAACCCGTTCATTCAAAGAAGAGACAGCGCTATGATAAATAGCAAAATACTTTTGACCTTGATGTTCATCCTTCCACACATAAGTTGCGAGCGCAGTGATTCAAACACATCAGTCGTGGTGCCGAACAACCCGTCCTTACCTATAACCACTCCAATCCCGGCAACAACGCAAAGCGCGTCGCAAGATGAGTCGCCAGACAAGGCACAGGATCAGGCAATGGAGGACAAGCTGATGGGCAGTTGGATCGCCCAAGACGTGGACGCGAAGATCGGCGAGTTGAAAATCAAGCTGACTTTCCGAAAGGAAGGAAAGATGAAACTGGCCGCGTGGTCCGACATTCCCTTCGCCGGCCAGGTACGAGACAAAACCGCGCCGTACGAAGTTAACGGCGACGTGATTTCATCCGAAGCGATCCGCGGCGGTACATCGGTCACCTACTCGTTTGAAGGCGAACAATTGATCATTCGATACCAAGAAGGGAAAACCATCGCATTCCATCGACCGTCAATCGAGCAACTGAATTGAAACGTTGAATCTGGGGCGTCAATACTTGACGACCTTGGCAAGTGTAGAAGTTTTTATTCCAGCTGTGCTTGAGAGATCGCGCCGGCTACCCACCACCGAGGACCATCCATGACTCCCCAAACACAACACGCTCTTGCTCGCGATTACGCCGCCGGTGCCTTCGACGGGCACGCCGCTCCCTGCGTGTCGCTCTATCAACCGACGCACCGTCACCATCCTGAAAACAAGCAGGACCCAATCCGATTTGGCAATCTTGTCAAGTCGCTGGAGCAGTCGCTGCTTCAGACGCACTCGGCCGCTGATGCCCGAGCGGTGCTCGAGGCGATCCGCGCGCTGGCCGATGACGCCTCCTTTTGGAATCACACCACTGACGCACTCGCCCTTTTCGCGGCCGAGGGTTTTTTCCGGGTCTACACGCTGCCGCGCACGGTGCGGGAGTTGGCCGTTGTCGCTGACAGTTTTCACACTAAACCGCTTGCCCGGCTGCTCCAAACGACAGATCGTTATCAGGTGCTGGCCCTGAATTTGAAAGAGGTAAAGTTGTTCGAAGGAGATCGCGACGCGCTCGATGAAATTGAGCTTTCCTCCGGCGTGCCCCGCACGATCACCGCAGCGCTGGGCGATCAACTCACCGAGCCGCACCAGACCGTCGCCTCCTACGGCGGCGCGGGGGCAGGTTCCACGGCCATGCGTCACGGGCACGGCGGGAGGGCGGACGAAGTCGATATCGACGCCGAACGTTTCTTCCGGGCGATCGACCGCGCGATTCTCGAACACCACTCAAGGCCGTCGAAGCTGCCGCTGATGCTCGCGTCGCTTCCAGAGCATCACGCGCTCTTCCGCAAGGTCAGTCACAACCCGTTCCTGACGGCCGAGACGCTGGACGTTCATCCCGACTCGATTCCGAACAGTGCCTTGGTGGAGCGAGCCTGGAAACTCGTCGAACCTCATCACACGAATCGGATCAAAACGATGGCCGACCACTACCGCGAAGCCGTCGCGAAAGATCATGGCACGGGCGATCTTGGCGAAGCCGCGAGCGCCGCGGTGACCGGACGTGTGGCGACGCTGCTGGTGGAAGCGGACCGGCAGATCCCGGGTCGACTCGACGCCGCCACCGGCGCGGTCACGCTAGCTGATCTTTCCCACCCGGACGTGGACGACCTTCTCGATGACCTTGCGGCGCTGGCGATGGAACGCGGCGCGGACGTGGTTGTCGTCGCCAAAGAACACATGCCGACCGACACCGGTGTGGCCGCGGTTTTTCGTTACTAGCGATTCATAATGCGTAACGAGGGTCAATCGACGCTGGATGTCGCTGTTATGCGGCGGTCGAAAGTTTACTAGCTTTCCTGTTGACGTCGCATATCACCGGGCTCCACCAGACTCTTTCGCGCGTAGCGTCAAATTGAGCGTAGGGGTCAATAAGGGCGTGACGTCACTGATATGCGACGACAATGAAGGGGAAATTTTCCTGTATTGAATCGTCTGCAATGCACCGATTTCGCGCCATCCTCGATTCCCTACATTCGAGCCTGTGGTTCGTGCCCACATTGATGATCGTTGGCGCTACCGCGCTGGCGTTGGGCTTGGTCCAGATCGACGCGAATTTGGATCGAGCGGGTTTGCAGGAGCGGTGGCCCTGGCTATTCGGGGCCGGGGCCGCCGGGGCGCGGGGCATGCTGGCAGCGATCGCCAGCTCAATGATCACTGTCGCCGGCGTGGCGTTCTCGATCACGATCGTCGCCTTGACGTTGGCGTCCAGCCAATATACGTCGCGGATTCTGCGCAACTTCATGCGCGACCGCACAAACCAGATCGTGCTTGGCGCGTTCGTGGGCATCTTCATCTATTGCCTGGTGGTGCTGCGCACGATCCGCGGCGGCGACGAGGGCGCCTTCGTTCCGCCGCTGTCGGTGCTTGTCGCGGTGCTGTTGGCGTTTGTGGGCATCGCGTGCCTGATTTTTTTCATCCATCACATCGCGTCCGGCATTCAAGCGGAAACGATCATCAAGGCGGCGGCCGATGAAACGATCGATGCCGTTGATCGCCTGTTCCCCAAGGAGATGGGCGAAGAGGCAAACGCCCAGCAGGACGCCGAAATGGCCGCCGAAGAATCACAATGGCATCCGGTTGCCGCGTTGCGTACCGGCTTCATCCAGGGCGTGGACGGCGAGTCGCTGCTGAAGGCGGCACGTGAGAATGAGACCGTCATTCGCATGGAGCGAGGCGTCGGCGAGTTCATCGTCGAAGGCGCGCCGCTCATCTCAATCGCAGGCAATGCGCGAGACGACAAATTCTCAGACCGGATCGACTCGATCTTCACCATCGACCACCAGCGCACGATGTTGCAGGATGCGGGCTTTGGCGTTCGGCAGATCGTTGATGTCGCGCTTAAAGCGCTCTCGCCGGGCATCAACGACACGACCACCGCCGTCACTTGCGTGCAATACCTGTCGGCGATTCTCGCGCGACTGGCGGCACGGCGCATCGAGTCGCGCTATCGCATGGACACCGCCGAGCATGGCGGGCAATTGCGGGTCATCGCGCGGGGTCCGACGTTCGACGGATTGCTCGCCGAGGCGTTCGATCAGATTCGCCAGAATGCTTTGGGCAACGTCGCGGTCATGCTGGCGTTGCTGACGGCGCTGGAGGTGATTGGCAGTCGAACACAAGACCCGCAGCGCCGATCCACACTGCGAGTTCAGGCCGACCTCATCGGCGACGCCGCTCGCTCCAGCATCCCCGTTTCGCACGACCTCGACGCCGCCCAGAGCATTTTGAAAGGCCTTGACCGGAAGCTGGCTGGACGCTGCAAACCATTTGCCGCGGCGGAGAACCAGTCGTCTTAACGTCGCAACCAGCGTGAGGACAGAACGCGAATCTTGGCGCTCGCCGTCGTAACAAAAGAGCTGGTGGCGGCGTAAGGCAACTAGATTGGCGTAAGGAAATTATATTACTGAATCCACGGGCTCAACGGGCACGACCAATCGGCGAGAACGTCGCTTTCGCCTTCGTGCCAGGATAGAGTCCGCGATTCCGGGCAAGAACGCTGCCAATCCCAGGAGGAGTCGAGCGCGTCGATTTGGCCAGACCTCTGGTCGCGGCTTTTCCATGGCACTGATGATCGCCGATGCCACTGCTTCCGCCGATTGAAAGGATTCAATTCCGCAGCGCTGCGGGGGTCGGACGCCGCTCAGGCGGATGGCCGTTTTGAAAAATTCCGTGGTCGTGGTTATGGGGTGGACCGTGGTGACTGACATCCCAGTGTGCCTTAGTTCAACCCGCATCGCTTCTGCGATGGACAACTGCGCGGCCTTGGTCGCGGTATACGCGCCGAAGTCGGGTAGCCCACGCCGCGCCGAAGCGGACGACACGATGACAATCTGGCCTTGCCAGTTGTCGCGTGGCGGCTGGGCAAGCATGCATGACACGGCAGCGCGGCAGCATTCGGTCGTGCCGATCAGGTTGGTCTTCATGATGTGGAGAATCTCGTCGCTGTCCGTCTCAAGAATGGGCCGGATCAGGCCATATCCGGCATTGCATATAAGCGTGTCAACTCGGCCGAAGGTTTCGACCGTGGCACGGATAAGCGCCACGCAATCTTCCGGCTCTGACACGTCTGTTACCTTGCACAAGTGCGTGCCGCCCAATGAAGCGTTTAGCATCGCAAGGCGATCATATCTTCGAGCCGCAAGCACGAGCTTGGCACCTCGCCCGGCGAGTTGTTGGGCGAGCGATCGGCCGATGCCGGAACTCGCACCGGTGATGACCACCACCATGTTGTTGATCGAACGGCGCATACTAATTTCTTTCTACAAGATAAAATCAAACTCGAAATCACCACGCGCTCCCAAATTCCCTGACGTTGAACGCCGTATTATACCGCCGAAGTCTCCGCGGTTTATCAAAATCACTCTTTTGACAAGAGGCAGCCTGAAAACCTACGTCAAAACAACCCAGACAGAGCGATCAATGAGATCAGGGTCGACATGAAGCGGGCCTGCGGGTTCGTCCCTATGCGAATAAAAATGCGGCGTCGATGATACTGTAGGGGAGATACCATGAAACCAAACGATGAAAATGGCAACCTGCCGACTGAAAAACGCCCGTTCCGTGTGCTGATTCTTTCGGGATCGAACCGCCGGCAATACAATTGCCCCGGCGTCGATTCCAAATCCCGCACCCTGATGTTCCGCATGGCTGAGCGGTTGCCGCAGGAGTGGGAAATCGACTACGAAGACCTGGGTAACGTTTTTGCGCGCGCCCGGATCCAGTCGTGCAACGCCTGTGTCTCGACATCAATGGCATTATGCTGCTGGCCTTGCAATTGTTACGAAAAAAAGTCGCGGCTCGAACCGGACCTCATGTGGAACTTGGACCTCTACGCGCGGCTCGACCTGGCGGATGCGTGGGCAATTGTCGGCCCGGTGAACTGGTACGGCCCCACGAGCAACCTGAAGCTCATGTTCGACCGTCTGGTTTGCATGAACGGCGGCAATCCGAAGGAGGAGCTGATCGAGCACAAGAATCCAGAGATGGCCAAAGCCCTCGAACATTCACCACAGTGGGCCGATCTTTCGGTCAATCACCTGGAAGGGCGGACGGCCGGTTTCTTCTGTTACGGCGACGGCGGCGGCGACGAGATGGACGACGCGGGCAGGCCGAAGCTCTTGCGAAACAAAGACTACTTCAATCCGACGGCCGAGCCGTTTGAAAACGAACGAGATGCCTACGCGCCTCTCATCTGGCAATGTCGATATGGCGGGATTGAAGTCCCGGATCATCTGTGGCGGCACGTCGAGTTCGGGAAGGGCAAAAAGTATAGCGACAACCAGGCCGAGGATATGGCCGGGGCGGACAATGTCTATTGCGACTTCGACGCGTGGACAGACGCCTTTGCCGCCTTCGTCCGCGACAAGGGAAAAGTCGAGCCCGGAAAATGGCGGGCACACGGCTTTGAGAGAAAGGGTCACGTCTGGGAAGACATTAAACTGCTTTGGCGCGACGCGAGCATGCGCCTTGGGAAGCCGCCGGCAGATTCATCACCCGCCGAGCAGCAGGAGATGAACTTGAATCGGGATACAGGACTACGGGCCGGCAAATCCGAAGGTAAAAAGCTGAGGGAGTAACTTAACATCGGCGCGCAGTTTTCGGCAACCCATGCTCTCGATCATCATTCCTACGCTCAACGAGTCCGCATCATTGGCCCGAACCGCCGCGCACACCCGTCTGGCTGCAGGTGACGCGGAAATCGAGATCGTTGTCAGCGATTGTGGCAGCGGCGATGATACGGCGGCGCTGGCGAGTGGGCTCAACCTGCCCGTTACCACCGGTGGGCACTGTCGTGCCGACGCGCTCAATATTGGCGCACGTGCGGCACGCGGGGATCACCTGTTGTTCCTGCACGCGGACACGCTGCTTCCAGACGACTTTCCCCGGCTTATCGCTCGCGCCCTTAATCGGCGAGGCGTGGTAGGCGGGGCGTTCGACTTCGAGTTCGCCGACCATCCGCAAGCCGACCGTATTGATAACGCTTGTCTTCGATTGGTGGTTTTGATCAACCGAATCCGGTATCGCTGGACGGGGAATTTTTACGGTGATCAGTCGATCTTCGTCCGGCGCGATGTATTCTGGCGAGCGGGTGGATTTCCGTCGATTCGGCTCATGGAAGACCTGCGTTTTTCGCGTCGCCTTCGTCGCTTCGGGCGTACCGCAATCCTGCGACCTCCGGTGCGAACTTCAGCCCGGCGATTTTTGTCGCAAGGCGTCATTCGGCAGTTTGCTCAAGACGTGACCCTGCTTGCATGTGACAGCGTGGGCCTCTACCCGACGAACTTGTGGGAACGCTACAATGAGTGGAACCGAGGTGACCGACGCTCGAGCAGATGATGATGATGATGTTCGTGTTGATGATGTTGGAGAAGAGCGCGGATCCACACGGCGACGTCAGGCCGAACTTACTGGCGACGCCGCCCAGGCCATCTTGAAACGCCTCCACCGGATTACCGCCGACGCACGTCAATCGGCACAAAGTTACGGGCCCGATCGCATGGTCAGGGCAACACTGATTTTTTCTGAGCGACTTGTCGCTAAATTGATCTAGAGAGGAAATTACAATGCGTAATCAAAAGAGGCGTCAACGCCTTGGAATTGAAACTGTAGGGTTGCCTGGAGTCGGCCTGGAATCGCATCGAAGTGCATCGCCGCGCGGCCCGGGTCGTCTGGGAAAAGCTTTAAAACGGCCGACGAAGAAGGCCACCACGACGCCAGAAAAGCCGAACAAGCCGAAATCTAATGCCTTGGCTAAAGCGGACGTTCAAAACGCAGATGTTGGTGCGTCGTCGCCCGTTAAGCAGGCAAAGTCATCGACCAAGAAGGTAAAGACCAAGGCCGAAGTGGTATCTCTGCCTAAGGAAAATCCCCCGAAGAGAATGAAGAGCGGCCCTCCCCCCACGCAATCGCCAATGGGCTCTGCCAAACCGCCGACGAGCTCTGCCAAACAAATTCGTGCACAGGCTGACGCAAAAGATGCTCGAAAAAAAGAGGCCGGGCTTAAAGGTCGGCGGACTGGGAAATCTTCCGCAAGCGGCAAGCGGGTTCAGGCCCGTCGGGATGCCAAGAAATCGTGATCGTTTTAAACTATCTCTTTAAATTGAAGGAACAAACATGCAAGTTCAAGTTAATACTGGTCATGACATCCAGGGAAGCGAAACATTTGATCAGGATGTTCGATCGACCGTCGAATCGGCGCTGGGGCGATTCACGCAGTTGACGCGTGTTGAGGTGCATTTCAGGGACGACAACGCGTCCAAGTCCAACGGCCAGGACAAGCGCTGCGTTCTGGAAGCCCGACCCGCCGGCATGCAGCCCGTCGTGGTCGAAGTCGTTGCCGGGACGGTCGACGAGGCCCTCGATAACGCAGTCGAGAAGATGGCCAGGCTTTTGAACAGCACGTTTGAAAAACTACACGATCCCAAGGGTCGCATTTCAATGGGTGAAGCGATGGCTGCGGAATAACAGCGTTGCCTCATGAAACCTT
>JBBQKP010000044.1:0-20203 GCA_038326995.1 Tepidisphaerales bacterium | reverse complement strand
TACGAGTCATGATGTGCGTTGGATGACTTTCAAGGGTCGTCGAAGATTTCAAGCGCTTCTGCAAACGGCTGAAGTGTTACAGTCTCGAATAGATGAAAAGAGCCGCATACGAAGTAAGCGAACTGGATCTTTGTTCCAGCCGCATCAGCTCTTTATTTCAAGCGATAACGAAAATTTGAGTTCAAATAGTTGGCCTAAAGTGCGTGAATTGTACGCGAATCTTTTGGCGCGCGACATTTATAGAGACGAGTCGCGTTTCATCGAAGAAGGTCTTTCCCACCACGCTCACTTGCCCGACCGCCGCCAAACCCCTGTCGTACGCCGAGATCGAAGATCGGTATGGGCGGGGCAATGAGCGAGCGATTGAAGTTGCGTGCCAAGATCACCAGGTCATTGAAATCGACGGTGCCGTTGTAGTCGGCGTCACCCTGGCTGTTGATGCGGCCGGTCTGGTTGAAGTTGCGGGCGAGGACGACCAGGTCATTGAAATCGACGACGCGATTGAGATTGAAGTCGCCGCCGAAGCTGAAGAAGCTCAATGAAATATCTGAGGCGAGTGCATTCCCAGCCGCGTCGGTGACGCCACTGCGGGCGATCGTCAGCGTGTAATTTCCGTCGGCCAGCAGTCCCGGGAATGAGAACGTCGCGGTGTTCGACTGCGCAGCGTACGTCAGCACGATCGAGCTGGTCGGCACGACGGTGTTGGTGGTGAGGTTGGTCAGCAAGACGTCACCCGACGTGAGTGAATTGATGACGTTTTCGCTGAATGAAACCGTGACCTGCGGCCTGGGCGCGTCCTGCACGTACGTGGGCGTTTGTGCGACGGGTGCGGTGATGTCGCGAAAGGTTGCGGTGTAGGTCGTGTTGATCGCGGGCGTGGTAAGCACCTGCAGGCGTGATTGGCCGTTGCTCCAATTGTCGAACTGGAAGGTTTGCCCGGAGATGACGACGGACGCGGGCGCGCCGAGATTGCGGTCCAGCCCCACGACGGTATTGACGGAAACGGGCGACGCGGTCGGCACATCGTCGAGCGTCAGCCCGATGCCCGGCGGGTTGGTCTGAAGCGTGATCGTACTGACCTGAGGTAACACGTCGCGGCTCGTTGTAGAAACCGTCCCGGCCGAGTCGGTGACTGTCAGCGTGATTCGATACGCGACGTCGGTGAGGAGGTACGGCGTGGACGTTGCGGCGGTGAAGCTCCCTGAGGTCACACCATTGAACGGCCCGGCGAATGGACGCAACGTACTGCCCGTGATGTAATTGATGTCCCAACTAAAGGCCGAAGCAGGCAAATTGCCGTCTTCGGTGTCGAAAGCCGAGCCCGAGAAATTGATGACGTTTCCACCGGAGAAGAGCAGATTCGTGTCGGGCGTGGTGATGGAAGGCGCGGGCGCGGTGTTGTTGATGACAGTTAGCGTCGCGGCCTCTGAGACGACTGACCCGCTGGCGTTGGTGGCGACGACGCGGAATCGCGCGGCGGTGTCGCTAAGGGTGGTGGGCGAGAGCGTGTAGCTGGGGCTCGTCGCGCCGACGATATTGGTGAACGCGGCGCCGGAATTGGAGCGCTGCCACTGCAACCCAATCGTTCCGGGCCCGCCGACGACGGCATTGAACACGCCGGCCTGACCGACGGGAACGGTGACGTTGTCGGGCTGATCGGTGACGGTCGGAAGCAAACTTGTGTTGACGAACACACGCATGACTCGCCGCGTGTTGTACTCAAGATAAAACAGCGCGCC
Source organism: Tepidisphaerales bacterium (assembly GCA_038326995.1). GTDB lineage: Bacteria > Planctomycetota > Phycisphaerae > Tepidisphaerales > Tepidisphaeraceae > JBBQKP01. Next base: position 18,464 of record JBBQKP010000044.1, on the reverse strand, counting down.
GTCAGGCCCGATGTCGAGATCGACAGGTCCGCTCGCGCCGGTTGCGAAGCCCTGCGCGGGCACGGGTGCGGTGCCAGAGGTCGGGATGGTCCGAATGAATCCGCTGACGAAATCTGCAAGGAAATATCGGCCGACGAAGCTTGGCGGGAACATCGGGGTTGTAGGGTTGTAAAACACGCTTCCAGTCATTGAGAACCCGTCGGTATAAACGTAAACCGGGTTGGTGTAGGTGCCGTTGGCGAACGCCGGGGGCGAGGACTGAATCCCTTCGACCGTAGGCCAGCCGAAATTCGCGCCGGCCGAGAGCGGGTTGGTCTCTTCGCGCCGGTTCGCGCCGCTGCTGCCGACGTCGTTGACGTAAGCGATGCCTGTGCCGGGCTGAAACGCGAAGGTGAATGGATTACGCAAGCCCAGTGCGTAGATGGCCTGAAAGGTTCCGGTGGTGGAGGCGAAGAACGGATTGTCGGTGGGGATGGTTCCGTCGGTGTTGATGCGGAGAATCTTTCCGTTGAGCGAGGTGAGTGACTGCGCGTTGGCCGGGGTGTTGGCCCCGTCTCCGACGGCGACGTAGAGCTTGCCGTCCGGGCCGAAGTTCAGTGCCCCGCCGTTGTGATTACCCGCCGAGCCCGCGGGGATGGAGAAGATCGTCGTGCCGATTCCGCTGGCGATGTCGCCCGTGGCGTCGGCGGTGAAACGTGTGACGACGTGCTGCTTCGACGCACCAGAAGCGGTTGTGGTGTGATAGGTGAAGACTTGTCCGTTGGAAGCGAAGTTCGGATCGACAGCGACGCCGAGCAGGCCGCGCTCAAAGAACGTGTCGGTGGCAACGGTCACGAATGGTCTAGCCAGGAGCGCGCCGTCTTTGACGACACGAACGTTACCGTTTTGAAGGGTGACGAACAGCCGTCTGCCGTCGGGCGAGAACGCCATCGCCGTAGGCGCTGTGCCGAAGGTCGCAAAAGTAGATTCAAGAAAGCCTGTCGGTAATGTCGCCAATAACCGTCGCTCTTCAAGCTTTTCGACAAGAAGGCCAGACGATTTTCTTCGGCGTCCGATCTCTGGTCCCCTCAAAGTCGGCCCGCTCAACAATCGACCTGAAATACGTTCGCTCAGTGATTCGCGTGTCATGGTTGCTGCTCCAGATAGTGTGTCGGCCCTGAACCGAGTCGATCGTGGTTTTAGTCTTCCGCTCGAATCATGTGTCTTGATTCGGATACAACACTCGCAAGTATAACTCGTGTCCGGTCATTTTGTCGATGCTTCTATCGGGACTGAATCCTCGGAATTGCCCGTCGATGTCCTGCCGGACATTCGAATCAAGCCTTAGTCTGAAATGAATTTGAAGAGCCGCGGACGAAGAAAGTAGACCGCCTACTCAGTGCGCGGCTCTTTTTGACAAAATGCAATCAGTTGACGCGGCGATTAGCCAGGTGAACTTGTTTACTGCCCCGGCGGATTGTCGGCGTCTGCACTCTGCCCGGCGTGCGACTGGTCGGCCTGTATAGTCGGGGTGACATCGGGATGTGAGCCGTCAATCAAACTGGTCGTCGAGTCGGAGTTTTTGGAATCGGCACCTTGACCGACGCGGATGGGGTGCATGTCGCTGGTCGGCGGGTCGCCGTCGATTTGAACGACGAAAACAACGGGCCCGATCTGGATCGTGTCGCCCGGCTCGAGTTCGATCGACTGAATGCGCCTGCCGTTGACGAATGTGCCGTTGCTCGAGCCCATGTCGTCGACACGCAATGTCTCATCAAGCTCAATGCGGCAATGCTTGCGTGAAACCGAGTTGAGCGGGATTCGCAAATCGCAATTTTCCCCGCGGCCGATGATCAATTCGGAGTTCTTCATCTCGAAGGGCCGACCCTGACCCTGGCCGTGAAACATAATCAATAAAACGTTCATGTGGCCCTGATCATAATTCGATCGGGGCTGAATGGAAACAATCGTGGAGATCACATTTCGGGCGCGGCGAATTTTCTCATGTGTAGCCGCCAGCTTGCTGGCGCTTTATCGACTTCGGTTCGCAAAGAAAGCACCAGCAAGCTGGCGACTACGCGGGATTTCTATTGAGTCAGTGGGATGTCGAGTCGCCCATGCAGACGACCAAAATCTCCTGCATTTCTTGAAACCTTCATCGCCCGGCCGCGTCAAATGAGATAGCGTTACTCAGAGTTCGCTGCTTGTTCCCGCGGTCGTCATAAGAAAGCCAAACCAAATTTAGAGGAGAATGCCATGAAGTTTCCGATCCGAGTCCAATCGCTTTGTCTCGCCGCCGCCGTCGCTTCGAGCGTGGTGGTTGTACAATCTCGATTTATGGCTCAGTCACATGCTCAGTCACATGCCCAGTCAAATGCCCAGTCAGATGCACAGTCTACTGCAGAAGAAAGTTCTATCGCAGCAGAGGAATCAAAACAGGCCGGCGCGAATTCAGTCGTAGCGAACAAAGTCGAGGTGCCCGTGAAGGCCGTCTCGCTTTTCAGCTCGGGCGTCGGCTTTTTCCAGCACACCGCCACCGTCACGGGCGACGCAACTTCCGAATTGATCTTTCAGACCGAGCAGGTGAACGACATTCTCAAATCGCTCGTGCTGCAAGACCTGAGCGGCGGATCGGTCGGCACGGTGAGTTACCCCTCGCTCGATCCGCTGGGAAAAACGCTCAGCGGCTTTGCGATCAACCTCACCAGCGACCCGAGCATGGCCGGCGTTTTAGCGCAGGTTCGTGGCGCGTCGGTCAATGTCGAAACGACGGCCGGCGACAAGCTCACGGGAACAGTTCTGGGTGTTGAAACGCGTCAAGTCGTGGCCAAGGAAAATTCGCCCGCCGTCGCGATGTCGTTTTTGAACCTCGTAACGGCCACGGGTTTGCGATCGGTTCGCGTCGACGACACGCGATCGATTCAGCTTTCTGATGTCAAGCTGCAGGAAGAATTGACCAAAGCCTTGTCGGCCGTCGCACGCGCTCGCGACGAAGGGAAGAAAGCCATTCGCTTCGAGTTTGCCGGCAAGGGCGAGCGCCAGGTGAAGATCGGCTACGTCGTGCAGACGCCTGTGTGGAAGACGAGCTACCGTTTGGTGCTGGATGACAAGGACGAGAAGAAGGCGAGCCTGCAGGGCTGGGCGATTGTGGAAAATCAGACTGACAATGACTGGAACGACATTCAGTTAAATCTCGTGAGCGGCAGGCCGCTAAGTTTCGTGATGGACTTGTATCAGCCGATGTATCTTGATCGGCCGATCGCGGTGCTGGAGAGTTTTGCCGGGCTCAGGCCGCAGGTGTATCGAGATGGGGTGATGGCGGATGCGGAGGCAAACCAAGTTACGTCACGAAACCAGCGCTCAAGGTCTGACCTAAAGCGCGAAAGTGCACCGGCATCGCGTTCCGCGGCACCCGCGCCAGGGGCGGCCTTCGCCGGCGAGGGCATGACGCAGATGAACCAGTTCCTCGACCCGACCGCCTCGATCTCAACTCAAGCGTCGGCCGGTCAGATCGGCGAGCTGTTCCAGTACACTGTCGGCTCCGTCACGCTCGCACGCCAGAGCAGTGCGATGATCCCCATCGTCACGGACCCGGTCGACATCAAAAAACTTTCGATCTTCAACCCTGCAGTTCACTCGACATATCCGCTGACGGGCGCTCGCGTCACCAACACCACCGGCAAGCACCTTCTTCAAGGCCCGATCACCGTCTTTGGCGGCCAGAGTTATGCGGGCGACGCGCAGATCAACAACGTCCCGCCGGGCCAGGCTCGACTGCTCAGCTACGGCATCGATCTGCAGACATTGGTCGATTCGAGCAAGGTCCAAAGCAATCAGCGCGTCGTCTCCGCGAAGATCGTCAAGGGCACGCTCGAGCTGTCGATCAACATGGAAGACAGCCGAACGTATCTGATCAAGAGTAAATCGACGACGCCCAAAACGGTGCTGATCGAATCGCCGCGGCTTTCGGGCTACGAACTCTTCGAGACCGACAAGCCGAGCGAAACAACCGACACGGTTCACCGCTTCGAAGTCGAATTGCCCGCGGCAGAGAAGAAAGAGCTCGTCGTGAAACAACGGCTCGTCGTCCAGCAATCGGTCTCCGTCATCGACGCCAATATTGATACGCTGCTGCTCTACTCACGAACGGGAACGATCGCCGAGACGGTTCGGGATCAGCTCGCCAAGGTCGTGCAGCTCCAGTCAGAACTTTTTGAGGTGCGTGACGCGATCACAAAAATCGACGGCGAGTTCACATCGATCAGCCAGGACCAGGAACGCCTTCGCCAAAACATGCGAACGGTGGATAAGAATACGGATTACTACCAGCGGTTGCTCAAGCGATTGGACGAGCAGGAAACGATGATCGACCAGGGCCGAGTGAAGCGAGAAGGCCTGGCCGCGGATCTTGAGAAGAAACAGCAACAGTTCGACGAGTTTGTATCGGGGCTGTCGGTGGAGTAGCCGAGCGACAGGTAATTACGACACGCGTTCGAAGAACTGTCGAAGGTCGTCGATGACTGGCGCGCTTCGTTTATACACCCACGTGAGGGCCGTCACGATGCGGACGTGATCGACGTTCTTGTAGAGACGGACGTCGACTTGGCCTTGCCTGGCGAGAACGGCGTCGCGCAGTTTTTCGAGGTTGGTGATGTGAACAACGGAATCGTTCAGGCCGTACAGGAGCAGCATGGGCGGCTCGCGCCCGGTGATGAACGTCGGCACCTGCATGGAGGCGTAGTCGGGACCTCTTCCGAAGACTTCGACCAGCTCGGCCGTGTCGGGCACGAACGCGTAAGGCCCGGCCAGTCCGGCGAAGCCTTTGATGACACCCGGATCAACGCCGACAGAGGTCAGAAATTGTCGGTCGGTGGCGAGCATCGCGCCGATGTGCGCCCCGGCCGAGTGACCGACGAGGATGATTCGATTCGGGTCGCCGCCAAAGGTCTGGCCGTTTTGCGTGACCCATTTTACGGCACTGGCCGCGTCGTTCATGAACTCGGGAAAGCGAACGAACGGATACTTGCGATAGTCGGCGATCACCACCACATGGCCCATCGCCGCCAGACGATCGCCGACGAATTTGTAGAGATTCTTGTCGCCCGTTCTCCAGTTCCCGCCGTAGAAAAAGACGACGACGGGCTTGAGTGTTTTTGTCGGTTCATTTGGCGTGTAAACGTCGAGCGACAGTTTGTTTGCGGCGTCGAATTGAATGTCGGCGTGTCGCGTGACGTCGTCGAAGAAGCCCGGCACGGCGGCGATGAACGCACCCGTGCGTGTGCAACCTGTGGCGTGCAGAAGCGAGATGATCGCCAGACATGAGAGAACGATTCGGCCGGGTCGAAACTTCATGCCGATGGTAGGCGTGACGCTGAAGCACGAAGTTGGAGGGCGTCACTCTGGAGGGCGTCACTCTATGACGCTTCTGGCGAATCAATAGTCAACCAGCGGCCTGGACTGCCGCCCGCCGATCATATGGTGAGAGAGCTTACTGCGATCCATTTCAGTACAGCACGCCGACGACGCACGCGCCCATGAGCGTGGCGATCGCGGCGCTCAAGTCCGGAAAACCGAGCCATCAATTTTCTCGCCGACGCTGTTAGGTTATGACTCGACATCCATCAGGGTCCTGTACTCTCGAACGTCATGTCCGCCACTGGATCAAAACGCATTGGAAGAAGTTCTTCAAATTTCTTGTCTAACTGAGATGATTTCGCTTGACTTCTTCGACCTCGATGATTTCATAAAGGTGTTGGTGAAATCTGGAAAAACTTTTTCTTTTAAATAGCGTATTCATCATGAACTTTCTCAGAAAATCTCGACGTCTCGACGTCTCGGCTCTCGGCTCTCGACGTCTCGGCTCTAGTTCTATTTGTTTCTATAGCGGCAGTGTCTGCCACTTACGGACAGCGTGGAGGGGGTGGGGTGATTCCTTGCTTTAGAATTGATCGAGACGGCTGTCAGGGTATTGTGTACGACGGTTGCGACGAGAGCGACTGTTTGAACAAGCGTCCCACAATCTACAGTTGTACCGGTTCAGGGCCTCATGACCGGCCGGTGAGGCTTCCTCAAGGTGCGGGAGGAGAGGACACTCGAACGTCTTCAATAGAATTTATCGACGGTGGTTGTGGTACGGTTCGAATTTGGGACTGGGATAATAATGATGTGTTTTGCGTCAATTTTGGCGGAGTGTGTGAGTCTCCTGCTCTGGGCGCTGGAACTTGGTATAACACGACCGATTCCTGTGGCTCGAATAAAATTGTAGGTGCAACTGATTGTCAATAATATCTGAAAAGAATGTGGAGAAACAGCCTAATGTGAAAATGTTGTTATTTCAGGTGAATCGGCGAGTGTGATGGTAAGCTTTGATCGGAGCTAATACAATGTCGAATTTTCGCTTGCAAATCGTCGCGATTGTAGTTGTGTTCATATTGCTAATGCGAGTTAGTATGTGTGGTGGAGCAACTGCTGAACCTGCAAAACCAGTATCTGAACTGGTTACCGCGTTGGATTCCTTCCGTCAGGATGCGGAAAGGGATGTAGCGTTCAATATAGAGTCCTCGTCGACTTCTTTGGTGATCGCGGAGCGGGCGAAAGATGCTAACACTGGTCGCCCGATACTTGGTGGCGCGATACGATTACTTCCGGCGACTCAACCCATTGTTTCATATTTATCCGGTCGCGCGGTCAGGTATGGCGGCGAAACATATATTCAAATATTCACTCCCCAAAGTTCTGGCTCTTCGGAGAATGGAAATCGAAGATCGATTCAACTGGTCGTGAGGAATGGTAATCTTATTCCTCTCGGGCAAATGGGTGTGGGGCACGTCAAGCCAGTGCAATGGCCAATGATAGCTGAAAATCATTCACGATTTGATCCCTCATTTGTGGCTGCCGAATTTTTGTCAGTTGTTCCGTCTAACTATAGCTCAGCGGTCAAACAGCCTCCAGTCCTATCTTCGGAGTCGAAGGATGGCTTGGTCTGGCTTGTCAGTCAGTTTGATAGGTCGAACGTCGGTAATCCATCCAATAATTTGGGTCGATTTCGAAATGAAATAGGTTTTGAGTTACGTGAGGGAAAACTGGTTCCGGTTCGAGCCAGAGTCTATGGAAAAACTGGAGAGCTTTTGCTGGAACGGAATTGGAGTTGGACCGCTTATTCGTCGGCACGTGTTACGGAAAAGACTGGTGGTAAGTTGCAGTACGTGCCGTCCAAAATGATTGAAACAAAATTTGATGAGAAAGCACCCGGGTCCACTGAACGCATGGCGACAGTTGTTAATGAGGTGACGATCGTACCTGATTCGGTTGTCGGAACTCTAAACGGGAACGCAGCCGGCGAAGGGCTAAAGTCACCAAACGAATCATTGCAGGCAATAGTGATGCAAATGAAAGCGAGTGTAAGCGGCTCGGCTGCAAGTCGATCGGGCATTGATACCCAAAACGAATGGCTCAGTTCTCAAAAGCTGTCCATGATTGTTTTCGTAGTAGCAGTAGCTGGCATTGTCATTTTACTGGTGGTGCGAGCTGGAGTGTTCCGTGGATCGGACCATTTACGCGGTTAGATCAAGTGGAATCAAACAGATCAATTGTCGATTTTAAGTTAATTCCTGTTCAGACTCTAAATTAAGGAGAAACTGAAATGCCAACGATGTCAGCTGCCTCGGTGAAAGGTCGAATGTTCGCTCATCGGAAATGGTCTTACGCAAGAATTTGGATGATGGTCGTTGCCATCGTATTCTTACTCGCGGTCGTCGCAAAACTGGACGATTCGACAGGTGTGGAACGAATTATGCGATGGTTGGGAATCCCGGAGCGGTTGCTCTTTTCTGGCGTTTTAGGTTTGTTAGCATTGGAAACCGTTATCGTTGTTCTTGGCGCGGCGGGTTGGAATTTTCGATTATTTCGATGGGGCGTGACGGTTCTCCTGTTGCTCTTTTCCGCGTTGCTCAGTGTGATGGCGTGCTACCCTGAACTGGGAACTTGTGGTTGTCTGGGTCGTTTTTTCTCCATTGAGGACGGCAGCAAAGCAGCGATTTTCGGTATAGCTCGCAACATCGGGCTTGGGGTGATGGGTTGGTTGCCGGAGTTGACAATGCTGCGCCGAAAAGATGCACCTCTTAATAATTCGGAGTTTCGATGAACGAGAAATTAATAATATATCGTAGAAGCGGATTTACCATCATCGAGATGCTGATCGCAATTCTTCTGATAGTCGCGTTGATTTCACTATTATTGCCGGCCATTCAATCGAGTCGTCGAGCCGCGCGAGAGTCGCATTGTCTGTCGAATCTGAGGATCGGAGCTGCGAACATGTTTGTATATTCCAATCAGAACCGTGGAATCTTATGGCGATTCTCTAGCGAACGCAACGCCCCCTATGACACAGAGCTCTTAGCCAATGAACGGTGGACCAGTAAGGAGATGACCTGGGCGGAGAATACCGACATATACACGCAGCGTCAGCGATTCACTCGTCTGGTCTGTCCTGAACGCGCAAGTTTATCGAATGGCGGCCTCTCATATTTTATTAACGCTATCTATATGCATCCCGACGACGTAAGTGAGTTTAATACACGGTATGAGCTGCGTCTGCATAATATCAAGCGGGTAAGTGATTCGGTAATGTTAGTCGAAGTATATGAGTGTGCTGAAAGGCAACCGAATGAGATAATCAAAACTGAAGGGAATCCGAGTTTATCACAGAACCTGTCTCCGTGTTCGGCAGCGGCGATTGGCCACCGCGCAATATATTGGGAGACGCAGATTCCCAACCCTCGACATCCTCGTATTCAGTCGATGCAATCGAGACTCCGTGAATCAGAAACAATCGATTTGGACGTGCACGGGAAGAATCGCTCGAATGCCGCCGCTTTTGACGGTTCGGTCCGGTCTCACGCGTTTCGAAAAGTCGATTGGCAAGTCTTCGACATTGGTGCACCTTTGGGTAGGGGGTTTTCATATTTCCGTGTGATCGATTGATAAGTTTCTGTAAGAGAATGATGCTAGGTCTCTGTCACGGTCAAATGATCGGTGAATACTGCAAGCTGTTGGGCTTAATACAGCACGCCGACGACGCACGCGCCCATGAGCGTGGCGATCGCGCCGCCGACCATTGCGAGCAGGCCGATGCGTGCCAGGTCGCTGCGGCGGTTGGGTGCCAGGGCGCTGATTCCGCCGATCTGGATGCCGATGGAGGCGAAGTTCGCAAAGCCGCACAGGCCGTAGGTTGCCAGGAGCGCCGTTCGTGGTGAGACGGCATTGGGGTCGGCGGCGAGTGCGGTGCTCATGCTGAGGTATCCGAAGAATTCGTTCAGCACGGTCTTCTGGGCGAGCCAGCTTCCAAAGAGCGCGCAATCTTTCCACGGCGCTCCCGTAAGCCAGGCGACGGGCGCGAGCAGCGTGCCGAGCATTTCTTCGATTCGCAGGCCCGTCACGCCGACGGTCAATGCATTGAGCATCGCGATGAGTGCGGTGAAGGCGATGAGCATCGCGCCGACGTTGAGCGCCAGGTGCATGCCCTCGGTCGTGCCACGCGCGGCGGCGTCGAAGAGATTGGCATCGACCTTCTGCCTGCGAAACGAGATGCGGCCTGACGTTTCTGGCACCTCTGTTTCGGGCATGAGCAGCTTGCTCACGACCAGTGTCGCGGGCGCGCTGATGAAACAGGCAAGTGCGAGATGCCCGCCCGCATTGGGGACGAAGTTGTTGAGCAAATCGGTGTAGACCACCAACACGCCGGTGGCGACGTTGCTGAAGCCGCCGACCATGACCACCAGCAGTTCGCTTCGCGTTGCAGTGGCGAGAAACGGCCGGACCAATAGCGGTGCTTCGGTCTGACCGACAAAGATATTTGCGGCGGTGCTGAGTGTCTCTGCGCCGCTGGTACCGAGTGTTTTTTTCATCACCCACGCGAGCAACGCGACGACGACTGTAAGGACGCCCGTGTGATAGAGGACGGCCGTCAACAGCGAGACGAAAATGATCGTGGGCAATACCGTGAAGCCAAAGAGAAAGCCCGTCTGCACGATTCCGATGGGTTCGCCGGCTGCATTACCTGCTGCGGCGATGACGGAAATCGGCCGGCCGCTGGCGAGGTTGCCGAAGATCATCTGCGCGCCCGCGGTGGAGAAATCGAGCAGCTTCTGTATCGCCAGTTGAACCTTGACCAGAACGTCGGGCGTGTAAAGCGTGAGTGCGCCAAAGACGAAGCACAGTGCGATGCCGGGAAACACGACACGCGCCGGAAATGTCTTTGCGCCGCGTAGACGGCCGATGATGAATGCGATCAATACGAACACCGCAAGACCCAATAGCGACTGCGCGCGTTCGCCCAACGTGCCGCTTTCAATCACAGGGGCGGCGGCAAGAAGAAATTGCGTCATTACTCATGTCCTCAAAAAGATGAACCAGACCAGCGTATAGGTGGGAATCAAGACGGGCAGCGCGTAGTAAAGAATGTAGCCGAAGAAGCTGGGGACGGGCACTTCTGCGTTTTCTGCAATGCTCTTGACCATGAAATTCGGGCCGTTGCCGATGTAAGTGCAGGCGCCGAACAACACCGCGCCCATGCTGATGGCGATGAGGAATTGACTCAGCTCCGGATCGGCGATGAGTGCACCGACACGAATAAGTTCGTCCGGAGTCTGCTCGTTCATCTCTGCTTTGTGATACCGCGTCAGCCCCTCGACAGTCGAAACGAGTTGGCTTTGTTGCTCTGTGGAAAGGCCCACAAGGTCGGCGGCCATGATGGTGTGATCGTCACGGTGAATTATGATTGAAGCACGATCGATCACGTCGCTGTCGAGGCTGCCGAGTTTGGTCTTGAAGAAGGTGAGATAGGTCGGGGCGTTGTCCAGCACGGACGACAACGCGCCCACGGTGAAGTAATACTGCCCGGGTGTGTTGGGGAAGCCGCCTTTGGCGTTGTGATAGAGGTAGTTGAGGGCGGGCATCATGGTGAGGAAGATGCCGATGAATAAGAAAGCGACTTCTTTTATTGGCGCGAAATTGAAGCGGTTTTCGATGTGCACGCGACGTGGCGTGACGGCAAGGGAAATCACGATCGCAAGCGCCATCAAGAGTTCGCGCCAAGGGCCTTCGAAGCCGAACGATCGCTGCGTGAATTCATTGATGGGCTTGTGCAGCAACACGCCCGCGATGATGAGGACGACGCCGATGATGTTGCTCGAGCCGTAGAACGACAGGGCCGGGCCTTCGCGTCGGCGCGAGACAAAATCGCCCGGCTGGTCCTTCGGTGATTTGGCGGCCACGAACGTGTCGAGCAGAAAGAACACCGCCAGTAGAATGCCGTTCACCATCAGCCAGATTTGCCAGCAGTGCGTGATCGTCCAGAAAAACGGGACGCCCTTGAGATAGCCCAGAAACAGCGGCGGGTCGCCGATGGGCGTGAGTGAGCCGCCGCAGTTGGCGACGATGAAAATAAAAAATACGACGTGGAAGGGTTTGAGCCTGCCGTTGTTGAGCCGAATGAACGGGCGAATCAGTAGCATGCTCGCGCCGGTGGTGCCGAGCAGATTGGCGATGACCGCACCGACGGCCAGCAGCGCCACGTTCGCCAGCGGCGTCGCGCGTGTTCGCACGCGAATGAGAATGCCCCCCGACACGACAAACAGCGAGCCGAGCAGAAACATGAAGCTGATGTAATCTTCCAGAGCGTGGTAAAGATTGCCCCGCCCGCCCGAGAGGAAAAACGCGTAATACGCGCCGACGATCACGCCCAGTGCGATCGCGAATCGGCCGTAGTTGTGCTCCCACCAGTGGCGGTTGATGAACGGCATCGTGGCGATCGCGCATAGCAATATGGCGAAGGGCAAGATCCACAGGGGATGAACGACCGCGTCGGCTGATCCGTGCGCGAGGTGCCCGAACGTCTGGGCGGTAAACGCCGCGACCACCAGAAGGATGAGCGTGACGATCAAGCCCACGGGCGACGGTTTTGCAGCGACGCCTTCTGGAATCTCAAAGCCCGGCACGTGCGGGTCGGGATGGCCCATGTGAATGACGCGGTGCCGAGCGTACGGGTCGCCATTCGAATCGGTGGAATTGCTCATGAGGTCGCGTGACGCGATTTCGACACGTTACACGGGCTTACAAAGGTTATGAATTGCGACGGCCTTTCAAAGAATGAGCCGTGACGTCCCCAAATCACTCGCTTACGGCCGTAGTTCGTTCAGAGATCACTGTTGTACAACTGGAGGGCGGCAGCCGCCGGGGAGCAAAAGGTTTGGCAGAAGCGTCGGCAAAAGCGTCACGGCGTGACGCCCTGCGGAATCGTGCGCAGGAGCTTACCGGGATTCGTGTCAGACAATTTCTACCAGTATTTCGGACAGCGTCTTTCGCGCGTCAGGTCAATCAACACCAGTGAGACTCACCGTTACTGTCGAACCGCTACTTGCCGCAATAGTCGATGAGCCGGGCGATCTCGCTGCGCAGGTCTTTGCGCTCGACGACGAAATCAACAAATCCCTTTTCGCGTAGAAATTCGCTCCGCTGGAACCCTTCAGGCAATTCGACTCGGATTGTGTTCCAGATCGTGCGAGGCCCGGCGAAGCCGATCAGCGCCTTGGGCTCGGCCAGGGTGAAGTCGCCCAGCATCGCGAACGACGCCGTCACGCCGCCCGTTGTTGGGTCCGAAAGCACGCTGATGAACACGCCGCCCGCGTCGTCATGACGAGCCAGTGCCGCCGACGTCTTGGCCATCTGCATGAGGCTCAATGTGCTTTCCTGCATGCGAGCGCCGCCCGAACAACTGACGATGATCAAAGGCAGTTTCTTGTCGGTCGCGGTCTCGATCGTGCGGGTGATTTTCTCGCCCACGACCGAGCCCATGCTTCCCATCATGAACGTCGGGTCCATCACCGCCAGCATCACCGGCCGACCTTTGATGAAACCCCGGCCGCAAACTAATGCGTCCTTCTGGCCACTCTTGAGCTGCTCGGCAACGAGTCGGTCGGCATAGCTCTTCTTGTCTACAAACCCAAGCGGATCGGCCGAGGTGAGGTCGGCGAACATTTCCTCGAAACTCTTTTCATCAAGAAGTTGCCGGACGCGTTCTTTCGCACTCACGCGGAAGTGGTGCGAGCATTCCGGGCAGACGTTCAGGTTCTCTTCGACGCTCTTGCGGAAGAGCATTTTTTCGCACGAGGGACACTTGAGCCAAAGCCCGGCTGGCACGCCGTCGATTGAGCGATCAGATGCGCGATCAGGCACGCGATCCGCCGCGATCGCGGGCGGTTTGGGCTGGGCTGTCGAATCGGAAAGGGCAGGCTGCGCCATATCTGAACCTTATCAGGAATTTCCTTACCCGGGAAGGGTGATCGCGATTGACATGACCCGTGGTCGTTCTGCGTCGTCGGTCACGCCCGCTTGCTGAGCGAGTCCGCCTTCGCGGAGATTTCCGCTTGATTTTGCAGCACGCGGCGATAGTCCGTGGGCATCACCTTTACAAAAAGCGCAGACTCGCTGTCCCATGCCGCCAGGATCGCCGCGGCGTGCGTCGAGTTGGTGTACTTCACATGATTGGCGAGCTGGTCTTGAACGAACGCGTGGTCGGCATCGTCTTCGAGTTGAGTCAGCTCGACCATCTCGGTGTTGCAGTTGATCTTGAGCTGGCCGAGCGGGTCGTAGACATAGGCGATGCCGCCCGACATTCCCGCGGCGAAGTTTCGACCCGTCGCACCGAGCACGACCGCGCGGCCGCCCGTCATGTATTCGCAGCCGTGGTCGCCGCACCCTTCGACGACTGCCGTAGCGCCGCTGTTGCGGACGAAGAATCGTTCGCCCACGACGCCTCGCAGATAAATCTCTCCCGCGATGGCGCCGTAGCCAATCACATTGCCCGCGATGATGTTGTCCTGCGATTTGAACGTGCAGGCCTTGGGCGGATACGCGACGATGCGTCCCCCCGAAAGGCCCTTGCCCAGGTAATCATTGGCATCGCCTTCGAGGTCGAACACCACGCCGCGACTGAGGAATGCGCCAAACGACTGTCCGGCATTGCCTTGGAACTTTGCATGGATCGCGCCCTCGGCCAGTCCTACGTGGCCCAATCGCTTGGCGATCTCTCCGCTGAGCATCGCGCCGACCGTGCGGTGCGTGTTGTTGATGGCGAACGTGCCGGTGAGCTGCTCGGTTGCGGTGCCTTCGACGGCGGTCTTGAACTGCTTGATGAGTTCGTGGTCGAGCGCTTTTTCCAGGCCGTGGTCCTGCAGCATCGTGCGTCTTGGCGTGTCGCCGGCTTTTGGGGTTGGCAGATGCAGGATGGCATCGAGGGAGAGGAAGCGTGCTTTCCAGTGATCCGAGACGTCGGCGAATTCGAGTTTGTCGGCGCGGCCGACCATGTCGTCGAACTTTTTGAATCCCAGCTGGGCCATGTACTGCCGCACTTCTTCTGCGATGAAGAACATGAAGTTGACGACGTGCTCTGGCGTTCCAGTGAACTTTTTACGCAGTTCGGGGTCTTGAGTGGCGATGCCGACGGGGCACGTGTTGAGATGACAGACGCGCATCATGACGCATCCCGCGGCAACAAGGGGCGCGGTGGAGAAGCCGATTTCTTCGGCGCCGAGCAGGGCGGCGATAACGGCGTCTCGGCCGGTCTTCATCTGGCCGTCGGCTTGCAAACGCACGCGGCCGCGCAGGCCGTTGATGAGCAGCACCTGCTGCGTCTCCGCTAATCCGAGTTCCCAAGGCAGGCCACAGTGCTTTATGGAAGTGAGGGGCGAAGCACCCGTTCCGCCGCCGTCGCCGGAAATGAGGATGTGGTCCGCCTTGGCTTTGGCAACGCCGGCCGCGATCGTGCCTACACCGACTTCGCTGACGAGCTTCACGCTGACTTCTGCGACGGGGTTCACGGTTTTGAGATCGTGAATGAGCTGCGCGAGGTCTTCGATGGAGTAGATGTCGTGATGCGGCGGGGGCGATATCAGGCCGACGCCCGGCGTGCTGTGTCGAACCTTGGCGATGTATTCGTCGACTTTATGGCCGGGCAATTGTCCGCCCTCGCCGGGCTTGGCACCCTGCGCGACTTTGATCTGCAACTGATCAGCGTTGACGAGATATTGCGTCGTCACGCCAAAGCGGGCGCTGGCAACTTGCTTGATGGCGGACCTGCGGAACTTGCCGTCGGCGTCGGGGGTGAAGCGCCTCGCGTCTTCGCCGCCCTCGCCGCTGTTGGATTTCCCGCCGATGCGGTTCATCGCGATGGCGAGTGTTTCGTGTGCTTCGGTGCTGATGGAGCCCAGGCTCATGGCCCCGGTGGCGAAGCGTTTGACGATCTCGCTTGCGGGTTCGACTTCGTCGATGGGGATGGGAGCGAGGTCTTTGAACGCGAGCAGGCCGCGAATGGTGGCGTGCTGTTTTGATTCGTCGTCGATCGCGCTGGAATAGGCCTTGAAGAGCGCGAACACGTCGGGGCGGAAGGAATCGGGAATCTTGGATGATTGCTGCATCGCCGGAACCGCGCGGACCGCGTGCTGCAGGCGTGCGACGGCGTTGGGGTTCCACTGGTGGAACTCACCTCCCGCACGCCATTGGTAGTTTCCGCCGGTGTCGAGAATGGACTCGCGCTGCACCTCGATGGGCGGGAAGCCGCGTCGGTGTCGCATGAACATTTCGGATGCGATGACGTCGAGCGTGATGCCGCCGATGCGACTTGCAGTGCGCGTAAAGTAGCGCTCGATGACTTCGCTTCCGATACCGACGGCCTCGAAAATTTGAGCGCCGCGGTAACTCTGTACAGTCGAAACGCCCATCTTCGATGCGACTTTAAGAATGCCCTTGTTCGCGGCCTTGAGGTAATTCTTCAGACACATCTCGACCGTGACTTCAGCGGCGAACATGCCGTCGGCGTGAAGGTCGGCGATCGTGTCGAGTGCCAGGTATGGGTTGACCGCGCCTGCGCCATATCCAACGAGGCAACAGAAGTGGTGCGATTCGCGAGCCTCTGCGGTTTCGACCACCAGGCCGCACAGATTGCGAATGCCCATGCGAATGAGGTGGTGGTGGACGCCGGCGGTGGCGAGCATGGATGGGATGGCGACGCGTTCGGAATCGACGCCGCGATCTGAGAGAATCAGGATTGTCGCGCCCGCGTTCACGGCATCGGTCGCCTCCATGCAAACGCGGTCGAGTGCCTGCTGCAGGCCGGGCTCGCCTTCACCCGCGCTAAACAGCAGCGACACCGTCACAGACTTGTGCCCTTCGAGCGAAAGTGCCTTAAGCTTGGCGAGGTCTTTGTTGCCGATGACCGGGCTTTTGAGCTTGATCAGCCGACAATGCTCGGGCGTCTCGTCCAGGAGATTTCCCTCTCGGCCGATCCATGTGTAGAGCGAGGTGACCAGTTCCTCGCGGATCGCGTCTAGGGGCGGGTTGGTGACTTGTGCGAAGAGTTGGCTGAAGTAGTTGAACAGGAGCTGCGGCTTGTCAGAAAGACACGCGAGGGGCGTGTCGGTTCCCATACTGCCGATGGCTTCCGCACCGCCGGCGGCCATCGGGAACATCAGGATGCGCAGGTCCTCGTTGGTGTAGCCGAAGGCATGCTGAAGCTGCAGGAGTGTGGAGACCGGAGCAAAAGCGGACTCATTCTTCGTCCCGAACTTTTTCTCGCCACTGTTTTTTTCTTCAGGTAACGATTCGATGGCGACCATGTGCTCGTCGATCCATTTGCGCCACGGTCGTTTGTCGACGAGTTGTTCCTTGATTTTTTCGTCGGTGATGATCGTCTTCTTTTCAAGATCGATCAGCAGCATCTTGCCGGGCTGTAGCCGCCACTTGCGTTCGATATTGGAAGGATCAACGGGCAGCACGCCCGCCTCGCTGGCCATGATGCAGAAGTTGTCTTTGGTAAGGTAGTAGCGAGCGGGACGCAGGCCGTTGCGGTCGAGGACGGCGCCGATCTTTTTGCCGTCGGTGAACGCGACCCCGGCCGGACCGTCCCAGGGTTCCATGAGGCACGCGTGGTACTCGTAGAACGCTCGCAGGTCGGGGTCCATCTGCGTGTTGTTTTGCCACGCTTCAGGAATGAGCATGAGCATGGCGTGCTCGAGCGCGCGGCCGTTGACGACGAGAAACTGCAGCGCGTTGTCAAGCGTCGCACTGTCGCTGGTGATTTCAGAAAGGATGGGAAAAAGCTTGTTCAACTCGTCGCCGAACGCTTCGGATTTGAGTGTGCCGTTTCGGGCGCGCATCCAGTTGCGGTTTCCGCGGATCGTATTGATCTCGCCGTTGTGGGCGAGGTATCGGTACGGATGAGCCAGACGCCAGCTCGGGAATGTGTTGGTGCTGAAGCGTGAGTGAACGATGGCATAGGGCGATTCAAAATCCGGGTCGGAAAGATCGGGATAAAACTCCCTGAGCTGCTCTGCCATGAGCATGCCCTTATAGACCATGCGATTGACCGAAAGCAGCGAGATGTAGAACTTCTCGTAAGACTCTTTATGAACACCCTGGCCGTGCTCGATGTGGTTTTCGACCTGCTGGCGAATGAGGTAAAGACGCCGATTGAAGTCACTCTTGTTGTAGAACTTTTCACTGGGTGCGACGAAGCACTGACGGATTCGCGGCATGACCGTCAGCGGGCTCGGGCCGCACGCGCGCTTGTTCACCGGCACGTCGCGCCATCCCAGAATCTTCATCTCGTACTTTTCCAGGACGTCGGTGAAATACTGCTCACTCTCTTCGCGTGCGATCAGGTCCTGGGGCAAAAACATCATCGCCACGGCATAATCGCCTTTTTTAGGCAACGTGAAGCCGAGCCGCTTGGCTTCCTTGCGAAAGAACTTGTCGGGGGTGGCAACGAGAATGCCCGCGCCGTCGCCGCTGGTGGCTTCGCACCCGCACGCGCCGCGGTGCTCCATGTTTTCGAGCATGGTCAGAGCTTTATCCACACAGTCATGCGATGCGACGTTCTTTAGCTGAGCGATGAAGCCGAAGCCGCAGGCGTCGTGCTCGAAGCGCGGATCGTACAGGCCCTGCGCCGGGGGCATGCCCGGAATGGAGCGAGGCGAACCAGCAGGCGGCAGGTTAGAAGGCAGTGTGTTTGAGGTTGGCGTGGTCATGGTGAATTCCGCATTGACACGGTCGAATCAAAGCGGGTTGTAGACTGTAGCAAATTTGCGCCACGGGCGAAGGGCAAAAAAGCAGAAAGTAAGCGGGCGCGAATCAGGGCAAGAATTGGCCCCTGAATAACCTGCGACTTGGATCGATGACTTTGTGGCTCGGGCGCCTGGGCTGAGTTCAATCCAGAACAATTAGAAGTCGTTTCAAAGAGCCGCGCACGAAATAAGCGGGTAGGGGTAAGCGGGTATGAGAAAGCAGGCGTCTTGGATTTCTCTTTGGTCGGAATCGATGGAACTCGCGATCGAAAACAGGAACCGCGGCCAAACCCGCTTAAGCCGTCCGCGCCTCATTCATGATCATGCCGAGCGTTTCGCAGGCCGCCTTCGCCGCGTAAGTGCAGTTGC
>JBBQKP010000043.1:0-20632 GCA_038326995.1 Tepidisphaerales bacterium | reverse complement strand
GTACCCACCAGCGGCCTGGCGAATTCCTCGAGGCCTTCGAGTTCCTTCTGCGCTTCGTCGGGCTGGTAGAGGTAGCGATGGGTTTGAACAAGCTCCACCCGAAGGTCGGCAGTCCGGCCGAGCCACAGCGGACTGTCTTTTGGCATGACGTCCCGTGCGAGCTTGAATTGTTCAAGGGCCTGATCGAATTCACCCATGCTAAATAGCGCTCGACCGACGATGGTTCTCACATCACTCTCGGCGAGGGGGGCGTCTTTAAATCGTTCGCCGATCAGGGGAATGGTCTTTTGAATCTGGCCGTAAACCGTCACGGTCTTCCCCCCGGCGTCTGGGGACGGACTTTTGAGCAGATCGAGCAGAAAGTTGTTGATGCGCGTGGTGTTGAGCTGCGCCAGCTCGCTCGCCTTGGCGGCGTTCTGGGCGCGGACCTCGGCCTGCTGGGCGATGTCCTTCTGCGTCTCGGCGAACCTGCGAGCGGACTCGGCGCGGACGAACCCGACACTCGACGTGATGGTCGCGACGGCCAACAGAAGCACGCCGCAAGAGGCGGCGATGACTTTGCCCTTATGTCGGCGTGCGAATTTTCGGACGACGTACCACGTCCCGGGCGGCTTGACCTGAAGCGGCTCGTGCCGAAGGAATCGGGCCAAATCATCCGCCATCGCCGCCGCCGACGCGTATCGCAACGACTTGTCGCGCGACATGGCGACGCAGATCACGGTCTCGAGTTCTGCGGGCAGAATCGGATCAATGTCGCGCAGTTTGCGCGGCTCTGCCGTCTCGATGGTGCGCAGCGTTTGAAAGACCGTCATGCTTGAAAGATCGAGCGGCATCGCGTTGGTCAGCAGCTCAAAGAGCATGACGCCGAGCGAGTAAATGTCGCTGCGAATATCGACGGACTCTTTGTTCGAGGCCGACGCCTGTTCGGGGCTCATGTAGCCGGGTGTGCCAAGGAGAACGCCCGCGGTGCTCTGCAGCGTGCTAGTGTCACTAGAGATCACACGTGCGATGCCGAAATCGAGCACTTTGGGCTGGCCCGTCGCGAAATCGACCAGGACGTTTTGCGGCTTGAGATCGCAGTGGATGACCGCCTGCTGGTGGGCGGCATGAACGGCGCGGGCGACGGTGGCGAGCAGTTCGACGCGTTGTTCGACGGTGAGCTTTTTCTGCCTTGCGTATTGTGTGATGGTCGGGCCGCGGACGAACTCCATGGCGATAAAGGGCAGCACGCGTGCACTGGCAGAGCCTTCGCTTCCCGGCGCCTCACACGGGTGGAGTCCGGATTCGAAAATGGCGGCGATGTTGGGGTGTGCGAGTCGAGCCAGAACATTGGCCTCGCGGTTGAAGCGAACGCGTGCGTCGACCAGCGCGATGGACGAGCGAAAAAGCTTGACCGCCACTTCTCGTCGCGGCGTGCGTTGCCAGGCGCGATACACCGCCGACATCGCGCCCTCGCCGATAAGTTCTTCCAACTCGTATCGCCCGATGGACTGGCCGCGCATTGAAATAACGTCGGGCCCGCCCAAACCCAGCTCCGCATCCGTTCGAGAGTCGATCACGCCCGTCGCGGTGTCCGACGCGGCAAGGAGTGACATGGCTTCACTTAGAAGTTCTTGATTCTCGCCCGCGCGTTGATGAACGAAAGCCTTTCGATCGGCCGCGGATAACTCCATCGCGTCGGCGACGAGTTCGCGAATCTGCTCCCAGCTTTCTTGAATCATCGTCATGGCTAATGCGCGGTGCGTGTGCTTGAGGGGTCAAGAGAAACAATTCAATCGAAATTTAAGCCAAGACTTGAGAAACCCCTTTTGCGATCGAACGACGTGGATCGACGGAACTGATCACGTCTGGCCCCCTGGCGGCGCTTCGTCCGACAGTCTTCGGCTAAGCCACGCGCGAGCGACGGCCCAGTCGCGTTTAATCGTTCGTGACGAGACGGCCATCGCAGATGCGGTTTCTTCCACGCTAAGGCCGCTGAAATAACGGAGCATCACGACCTCTGATAATCGCGGGTCCATGACCTTCAGTTCGGTGAGGGCGTCGTCGAGCGCGAGCATGGCCGCGGGGTCGGACTCGGTCGCGGCGTCGACAAAATCAAGGTCGATCCGGCTCTTGCCCCCGCCACGCTTGAGAGAATCACGACGCCTGGCGCGTTCGACAAGAATCCGCCACATCGCCTCAGCAGCGGCGCCGAAAAAGTGACGTGGATTCTCCCACCCGCTGTCGGCACCG
The DNA here is from genome assembly GCA_038326995.1 of Tepidisphaerales bacterium. Classification (GTDB taxonomy): domain Bacteria; phylum Planctomycetota; class Phycisphaerae; order Tepidisphaerales; family Tepidisphaeraceae; genus JBBQKP01. Next base: position 18,400 of record JBBQKP010000043.1, on the reverse strand, counting down.
AGCCTCATGTAGACTTCGTGAACCAGCGCGGTCGTTTGCAGCGTATGGCCGTTTGATTCGTGCCGAAGCCTGGAGTGCGCCAAATCATGAAGCTGGTTGTAAAGCTTGGGAAAAAGGTCGTGCGTAGAGGCGCTGTGCTCCTTCTGCGCGGAGACTGGGGCGGGAATGTCGGCCGGGCGGGACTCCACGACGCTAAAGATACGAAAAAGGGCGGCCGATCTGCAAGTATATCTCTGGCAGTCAACGGACATGCAAATTCGACTAATCCGATGTGACGGGAATCAGACGGTCACGAAAAGTCATCTGTCTTGATTGATTCGACCGTGGTGCTACAATAAAGGAGTTCAGAAGTGCATATCCCCGAATCGTTTCAGCCACCTTCATCCCTGTCCCATGGCACCAGCAACACTTTCCAAGCACTGTATTAAGTGCCACAAAGACGTCACCGGCGCAAAGCGGATGAAGGACAGCAAGGGTCAATACTGGTGTCACGATTGCGGGTCTAAAGAAGAAGCCAGCCGCACCAGTAGCCTGTTTCAGAAGTGTCCTGGTTGCGGCAACCCCACCCACGCGACAAAGTTCGTCAGAGTTCGCGAAACTTACCTTTGCGAGTCATGTGCCGACGGAACCTCGACATCCAAGGGCGGTGGATTGAGTTCACAGAGAAACGATAAGATCAAAGTCATTTTGGCGACCTTGTGCCTGGTCGCCGGTGTTGCTTTAATCGTCAAGAATTATGTCTGAAGTCAGAATTTTTCAGCCTAAAACACGGGACCAGTCTAACTCAAGCGGCGTTCGATCCCTTGCCGCGATACTTTTTACCGGGGCGGTTGAACTGGCTCTCGATACCCAGCCGCGGATGAATCATTGGTCCAGGCACGACGCGAACCATTGACACGTGCGCGTGGCGGTCCAGGTCGTCGGCACGGGCCAGACGATCCCGCGCTTCCATGACTCGATCGACGACCAATTGCATCGTCGAAGTCGAGACCGTTGTCGTCGGATGTGCCGCCTCGCGAATCGAATCCTGATTTCCAATCAATGCCCTCAATAATGTTTTGTCCTGGTCGGCGACAAACAATTTGATCTTGCGGGATGGGTTCGGCAATGAATTCTGTTTTGGGGCCTGTATTGGATCAATTCGCATGAACACAATTATCGGCCACGTGTCGCCGTTGACATCAACCCAGCCCCGACTCGTAGCTTTAATCTCCAAAACCACTTAACCAGAATCACTTAACCAGAAGCACTCAAGTCGACAGTCGCGACTCGACGACCCGACGCATGACCTCGGCCGGTGCGGGTGACTTCGTCCACGCTTCAAACTGAAGCGACGCCTGCCTCACAAACATCTCAATACCGCTCACGGTCTGACAACCCGCGGCCTTGGCCTCTCGCAACAGCCGCGTCTGGATCGGGTTATATATCGTATCGAACACCAACGGCTGATTCTCGAAAATTGCCATCGACGCCTCATCCACCGGCGACGCGTCGATCGCGGGCGTCATGCCCACACTGGTCGTGTTGATCAGTATACCGCAACGCGCTTCGTTCAGCTTCGCCGGGTCAATCGCGACGACGTTCTTGAACTCACTCGCCAGGGCTTGAGCGCGCTCCATCGTGCGGTTGACGACCATGACCACTGCGCCGCACTGCGACAGCGCCGCGACCGCGGTTCTGCCCGTCCCGCCCGCTCCCAGCACCGTCACTTTCATTCCTCGCAAATCGTCGCGCCCTGCGACGCGCAATGCTTCGGAAAGTGTGGGCGTACTCGACCGCGAAAGAGCCGCCGTGATCGTATCGAGAATCGCCGAGTAATCGCTCGAAAAAGCACGCGGCTCGCCGTCCAGCACGAACGTATTCACCGCGCCGATCTGTCGTGCGACCTCGTCAATGTTCCAGCCCTTTTCGATCGCGTAACGCAGCGCGTTTTCCTTATGAGGAATGGTGATCGACAGGCCTCCCAGATCCATCGCCCGGAACTCGATGAACGATTCCATGAAGGCCTTGAAACTTTCGTAACCCGGGTTGACCAACATCGGCACGTACACGCCGTCGAAGTCGATCTGCTCGAACGCGGCATTGTGAATCGCCGGCGACATGGAATGCGAGACGGGCGATCCCACCACGCCGAAAACTTTGGTCGATCGCTTGAGCTTGTCCCAGCGATAAATGTTTTTGAGCGTCGAAATCGAAAGCTGACCCGGCGCGGTGACGGACGCGTCATCGAGCGACGCGAAGCCCAGAAACGCACCGAATTTCTTCGCGAGAATGCGCGTGATCTGGCCCGCCTCGCCCATGCACAGTGCGATGGTGGGCTTGGCGCGGACGTCAAGCAGTTGGAAGCACTCGACGCAGTCGCGGATCGACCGTGCCGTCCATGCCAGCTTCACGACAGGCGACTTGTCTTTGCACATCTCGACGTACGTCTTGCCCAGCGTCGTAGGTCTGCCCTTAAAATCGTGCGTGCTCAGGATCGATTTTTCGTTCAGCAGTTCTTCGAAGTCCGCGTCACGCTCGGAATCGAATTCGAGATCGACCCAGAGCGTCTCTTCGCGCTCGGCTCGAATGGCCGCGAGTACGAGCAATCGGTCGCCGTCGGTCTCATCGCTCTCTCCGCCCTGACGCTCGGGCCTGCGTGTGATGATGAACGGAAAATCCACCTGCTCGAACAGCAGCATCAGATCGACGATGTCGTCGTACTCGTCCACTCGCAGTTCGATAACGTCCGCCCCCGCTTCGATCGCGCGGGCGACATCTTTGCGAACTTGCTCACTTTCGTGTGCGAAGATGGAAACACACAGCCGTGTCATTTCAAAAGCCCGGTCTGGCGCAGTGCCTGTTCGATCTGACGCGCAGCCAACTCGTTCACCGCCGCGACGGGCAATCGAACCTCGCCGCTGTCGCGCTCCAGCAGCTTCATCGCGTGTTTTACTCCGCCCGGATTACCGTCGAGAAAGATCGACTTGATGAGTTCAAAAAATCTGTAATGAATCACGCGTGCGTCGGCGAAGTTCTGCTCGAAGGCGAGTCGACACAACTTCGCAATCTCGCCCGGCACGAGGTTCGATACAACACTCACCACGCCGACCGCGCCGACGCTCATGAAGGGCAATGTCAGCGAGTCATCGCCCGAGAGAATGGGCAAGTCGCACGCGAGTTTGATCTCGCTGACCTGATCGCACGAACCCGCCGCCTCTTTGATGGCGATGACGTTCGCATTTTTAGCAAGTCTGGCGACGGTCGCGGGCGTCATGTTGATGCCGCACCGGCCGGGGATATTGTACAGCACGATCGGCAGGGGGCAGTTGTCCGAGAGGTGCATGAAGTGCTGATAAAGCCCCTCCTGGTTCGGCTTGTTGTAATACGGATTGACCGACAGGCCCGCCGTCGCTCCAACAGAGTGCGCGAACTTGTGCAGCTTCAGTGCCTCGGCCGTCGCGTTTCCGCCCACGCCCGCGATCACCGGCACACGCCCGCCCGCGGTCTTGATGGTGTGCTCAATGACATGAAAGTGCTCGTCGAAATCCAGCGTCGGCGATTCGCCCGTCGTCCCCACCGGCACGAGTCCGTTGATGCCGGACTGAATCTGGAACTCGATCTGCGCTGTCAACCGCGCATCATCCACTCGGCCGTCTTTGAACGGCGTGATGATCGCGGTAAATGCGCCTTGAAGTGGTGTCGTCATGAGCTGCGTTGCCTGTGCATGTGGAAGGCAAGGAGCATACAGCAATTCGCCGGTTGGAAACAAAGCCGATGTCATCGACGGGTGTCAGCAATGAGCGTCCTTTACGAGCCGGAGGCGTCAGCGACGGACTCAGCATTCGAACCCGCTGACTTCCCGCGAACGGCTTCGTCACTCAAAGATATCACCCGTCGCTTACACTTCCGGCTCGTGATCTTGTACTTGACGTGCGGTAGGGTTTAAGACGCGTAGGGTCCGCAGTGCGCTTGAGACCATTGAGTTCGCGTTCAAACCCGTGTAGCCGCCAGCTTGCTGGCGCGTGATGTGCAAGTCGAACTCGACGAAGCGCTAACAAGCTGGCAACTACTCCCGATTGGATGACGGGGACGCAGCTTTATTGAATCTTATCAACTGAATGCGTCCCACGTTTTCGTCCCTTAGCACTCATCCTCCAATCGGCTCATTAAGGATTCCAACTCGTCGAGCTTGGTATACATGGAACTATCCAACTTCGCCATCATTGAGTAAAATTCATGCACGTCTGGGAGGAGTTGATCGCCAACTTGCTTAAGCTTCTGAGTTTGAGCTTTAGAGTTAGCGGGAATAAGTGTAAGCCCCTTGATTGCATCGACAATCCATCTAAACTTCTCTGGTAAAAATGACCAGTCTGTAATTGAGTTCTCTACAAACTGCTGATATTTGACCAGTCTTTCTGAAAATGGCGGTACGCCAGCATCATGCAAAATCTCAAACAAATACATCAAGTATAACGCGTCATTTCCCTCCTTTTTCCGAGGGTCATTCGAAGGCAGTTTTGTGGTCGATCTGTACCACGACGATACTGCGTACTCAGATTTAGCGGCCAAAATCATTTCATGAACGCGTGCAAGTTTCGACAAATCATTTGGATTGAACGATTCTACAAGCTCGTCGTGAGCTTCCTCAAATAATACCTCTCGACTCGCATACTGCGAGATTGATTCTAAATACGGAAAGGGGTGGTTATCAGTAGGCATTTTCATCTCCTCACACCGGTTCGCCTTCGTCAATCAGGTAGACTCCAACGGTAATGACAATGAATGCAAAACCGGGAATGCAAAACGGGGAATGCAAAACGGGGACGCAGCTAGTTTTTGAGATTGGTCATCTATTTTGCTTGATTTTTTTCTGGATTCTCCCACGTTTATGATTGGTTGCGATAGGTATGTCCGAGAGTTAGCCTCATCACAATTTCCTCGACCCTGGTACGTACGTTGTGTTTCAACCCGCCGACTTGTTGCATGACGGAAAGTGGTGGGCTGAAGCCCACCCTACCCTTTTGTCTCTATGAATTCGCCAGTGCGTGGTGAAACACACGAGTTCGACCCGCGGATAGTGTGCGCAGGACGTCGGACCAAAGTCAAGATCAATTTTCGGTAACACCGGCGCGTAGGGTCCGAAGTACGCTGCGGACCTTTGTGTTCGCGCTCGCCCCCGCGTAGCCGCCAGCTTGCTGGCGCTTGATGTGCAAGTCGAGTCGTAAGAAGCGCCAGCAAGCTGGCGGCTAAACTGGGGAACGCGATGCGTTTTTGGCGCGACTCGTCCGCAGAATACTGCGGACCACACAGGATTTCTCACCAGTTGATACTTACCCGTCGCTTACGCTTCCGGCTCGTAATTTTGTATTTGATGCGCGATTGGGCAGGTTCCTCGTTTCGCAGCGGGCGCGAGCCTGCGGAAGCTCGAGAAGTAGTGAAGCGATCTTGGGGCAAACATCGCCCAGGTGTTGGCAGGCGTCCCCGGACGAGCCCGCGGCGAAACGAGTGCGCGCTTCAGATTTGCGCGCCCGTCTCGATACGCCAATGCGCGAATGGAACATGTGATGGCGGCATGGGTCGGGAACGCTCGGCGGAGAGTAAATGCGAACTCAAAGTGCGCATTTCGAGTGGGCCGAGGTGAGTGGCAACGGCGTAAGGTGAGCGGCGGCCGAGAGATGGAGCGAAAGAAGGTGGAAAATGAGTCGTGAAAAGGGGTGGTAAACGGGTGCGAAAGGGTGGCGAACGGCGGTGAATCGAGGCGAATCGGCGCAAAAGCGTGCAAATGGCGGTACGGGCGGTTCGTCGGCGAAAACAAAGCCGCCGCGTGCGACAAGGCACGCGGCGGGGGGTTTGTGAGGCAAAGAGTTCAGGAAGGAACTGGTACGCGGCTGAGTTAGTCGTTCATTTTAATGCTGTCGAAGATGGTGTCGATTTCGGCGGAGTGCTTCTCCATGCCTTCTTCCGTACCGAAGGCAAGGACGATGAGGCAGTGATCGCCAGCATCGACGACGGCGAAAGCGAAGCTGACGGGCGTACCGGTGTGGAGGGCGGTGCCGCGTGCGCTGACGGCGGGCAGGCCGTTCAGATCATGTTCGCGTGTCTCGTCGTCCATCACGATGTCGGTGAGAATCTTCTCGAGTTCGTCGGTCATGCCCGACATGGCCGCGGTGACATCGCCCGCGTCGAACGACATCAGCGTGATCGTCGCCAGGGAGTCGGGCGAGGTGATTAAGAGGTTCTCTCCGTCGGGTGCGCTGGTCCAGTCGTCGGGTGCGGTGACCTGGAGGTTGGTCTTCGCGTCGACGAAAGGCTCGCCCATGGAGATGGGTACGAAAGCGAGAAGGGAGGCAATGAGGCAGCAGAGAATCGCGGTGGTTTTGTTCATATGTTCATAAGACATATCACCGCTTTTACGGGCAGGCAAAAAATTCCCGGGATTTTTGCCTTTCACTATTGCCTTTCACTATTGCCTTCCACTGTGATGCGTCTATCTTCCCGCGCCGGTCTGGGAATGCAGGATGGTCTGTGATGATCGTTCAGCCGAGGAGCTCGACCGATAACGTCTGACGATCAAGGTTATCGATAGAGCTTGCCCAGATCCGACCAGATCAGAGGCATGTTGCCGTTTCGGACCAGCCCCAACTGCTGTGCGCTTCGCGCCTCGCCGGCGGGTGGTGAGAAGAGTGCGCCCGAGGCGTCACGGTATTCACCTTCCCAGGAGTCGACGATTAGGGCGTTCTGCGGGGAACGCAGGGGCTTGCGGATGCGGGGGATGTCTTTGATGGCTTCGACGTGTGCGTCGACAAAGAGAATATTGGCGGCGCCGCGATGTCGCAGCGAAGGGTTGGCCTGCGTGATGTCGTTGACTTCCATGGAGAACTGGCCGCTCTCGAACTGCGACGCGACCAGGCCGGTGCTGTCGAGAGAAACGCCGTCGCCGATCAGGACGTGCTGGGCGGATTTCTTGACGTCGGTGATACGTGCGGGGCTATAGGTCGTGGTGACGGCGGGGTTGACGGGGTTGGGCCGGAGCGCGACGTTGTTGCGGCGCAGCATCGAATTCATCTTGAAGAATCGGGCGAATTCGATGACGTTGTCCTGACCGCCGCTTTGTCTGGCTTCGCCGAAATCGAGCCAGTGGACGCACTGCTTGTAGCTTCTGTACGACCGACCCGCGGCGACGCCGGTTGCGCCTTCACGACCGCGTCTGGCTTGCAGGTACGGGTCTACGGCATTGAACCAAAGCGCCGCCTCTCCGAAGGTCGTCGTCGGATAAAAGATGGTGTTCTTGTAGTCACTGACATAGCTCACAGCGGCGATGCCGAGCTGTTTCAGATTGCTTTGGCATTGAAGTGCCCGAGCGGATTGCCTGGCGCGGTTCAGCGAGGGCAAGAGAATGCTGATCAGCACCGCGATGATGCCGATGACGACGAGAAGTTCGACGAGGGTAAAGCCGAGGCGGGTCGATCGATCGGATGTATGTTTCGTGTTCATGTGTATGGCTTTTGTAAAGGACTTTTGTGAAGAATGTATTACGATGGAGCCCGCGTCATTCGGTCGGTTACGGAACGATCGTGGGTGCGGTGGCTGGTCCGGTTGTCGGTTTGGTTGCTGGCCCGGTTGCTGGCCCGGTTGCTGGCGTAATTGACTGTGATTCACGCGGCGACCGAACGCTCATGCGGTCGATCGCTTCGTACTCGCTCCGTGAGGTCACCACGCGCATCGGCCGACGGGACGAGACGATCTGCCCGTAGACGTCGACGGATTTCACTTCGACCGTGTACAGGCCAGGCGGCAGGTCGGTCGGCGTTGTGCCTTCGAAGTTGTGGTCGGTCATCTGCGGAGCCATCAGCGCCCGACGGCCCTCGAGGGACTTGGCCCATTCGACGCTCTGGGTCTGGATCCGCTCGTAGACCGGGTCGTTCGATCTCACGACAGTCATGGGCGACCACTGTGAAGGCTCGTAGCCAGGGCCCGTGATGCGAAACTCTGTGGTCGATAGTTCACTGGCGTCGAAGACGTTCGCGTGCACGCGTGCTGATTCGCCGACCTGAATGACGTCGGGCAGGTGAATTCGCATCTGATATTCGGGCGGCTTTCCCAGTGCCTGATATCGCACCGTCGCACGCGGGCCGTCGAACCGGGCGATCATGTACCCGCGTGGCGTGCCGTCGCGCTGCATCGCCTCGGGAATGCCTTCGGAATTTTCCGGGCCCGCGTACCACGTCCCGGCGATCGTGCTGACGTTGTGGTGCATGTGGACGTTTTTTCCTTGCGGCCCGTCTACTTTCGAAACCATCGAGTTTTGAATGTGCACGTGCCCCGACACTGATAGCGTATGTCGATGATTGCTCAGGATTTTGAGCAACTCGGGGAACTCGGGCGTCGGGTTTGATGGCTCGAAGAAACTGGGCGCCTGCATCGGAATGTGCGACGCGACGACGATGGCCTCCTCACGCGGCACCTGATCGACGTAAGCGCGGATCAGCGCAAGATCACGCGGACGAATTCGGCCGACGTAGTTGCTGCGGCGAGGCCAGCCGTCTCTGCGCAAACCTTCGAACCCGTTCCAGTAAACGTTATTCAGGATTACGAAATGAACCTGCCCGAACTGAAAAAAATAAGTGCTCGGCCCGAAAACTTTGCGGAACGTCGCGTCGCTTTCGGCGTCGTCGGGTGCGCTGAAATTAATATCATGATTGCCGATCACGTTATAGAACGGAAAACCCGCCTGCGCGTTGACGTCGTTGTACGGACCGAAGAGGTCGAGGTTATCGCCGACCAGATCGCCCAGCGCGATGCCGAAGCTGACGTCTTTCAATCTGCTGAACTCCGCCACCACATCGCGTGCGTACCAGCTCATTTCCTCGGTCGTGTACGCCTGAGGGTCGCCGAAGAGCACGACGCCGAACGCGTCAGGCTCCGGGCGACTCACCAGGGGGAAATCGATCGACTCAGGAAGCGGGCCGGTCGGGTCGATGCCTGCGAAATCAAAGCCCCCGTCGGGCGAACCCTTTGGGACATGATGATGAAAAAACTGCGGCAAGTTCTGACGACTCAGCGGCGTCATGAAGTTTCGCGGCTTGATGACGAACAGCGTCGAGTCGTCGGTCAGACGAATTTCATAACGTCCAGTATCGTCGGTTTTCACCAGTTCATGCCCGTTGCAAACCATGACGCCCGGGATGCCGGGCTCGTCGGCGTCGTGGGTCTTGTCTTTATCCAAATCATTGAAAACAGTGCCACGCGCAAAGGTTGTGAAAACCGGAACGCGATCGACGGAAACGGGACGACTCGCTGCCGGTCGAGTTGCGGAGGCAGTCGCGCGAGTCGCAGACGCGGCGGTTGCCGGTGCGGTTGCCGGTGCGGTTGCCGGTGCGGTTGCCGGCGCGGTTGCCGGTGCGGTTGCCGGTGCGATAGTCGGTGCGGTAGTCGATTGTGCAAAAACCTCACCCGCGGCGAATATCACAGCGCACGCGAAAGGCAGAAGGACGACGGATTTGATGTTCTTGGCCAAAGCACCTGCCGCACGATTTCCATGCGGCAGGCGTGTGTTACTAAGTGGGCGGACAATTCACGAGTACTACCTGCTGCTGCGGCGACGACGGGCCAGCCCGAGCGTCGCGGCACCGATGATGAGCGACAGGCTCATCGGCTCGGGCACGACGACCACGCCGGGCGATGCGGTGTCGGCGAAAAGCGCGTTGGAAATGAGCGGGTGAATCGTCAACGCCAAAGAACCGCCGTCTACGCCGACGGTTGATCTTGCCCAGTTAGTGCCGACATCATTTGAAGCCGTGTCAATGAAGCCCGGCTTGAGATAGATGCTCACGCCGTCTGTCGTACCGGTATCCGCAGCGGGCCAGCCGTTTGCGGGTGTGGAGTAGCTCACGACGTCTACTTCGACATTGGACGCGTCGACGAGCGCGACTCGCGTTCCGGCGTTGGCAAGGGTCAGACCCGCAGAAACAGTGATGAGCTGGATGTTCGGACCCCAGAGGTTTGCGAAGTTGTAGCTGGTGAGGGTGACGCCGGTATTCGTGACGTTCGCGGTAGACGGGTCTTGAAGAATGATCGCTGCGGCACTGGGCGCGAGCGAGGTTCCGACGGGAAAGACAGAGGAGTCGGTGGCTGCGCCAGTCGATGTACGCCTGCCTTTCCAGCCGCTCAAATCGACAGCTTCGGTGCCTGTGTTGTAGATTTCGAACCACTCAACACTGGCGTTTTCTGAGCCTTCGTGGTTGTAAATGATTTCGGTGATGACGACCGCAGCATTGGCCTGAGGCGCAAACGACGCGACCGCCAGGGTGCCGGCCGCAATGGCGGCGATTGCTGCGATGGATGTGTAGGAAGGATTTTGCATAAGTCTCTCCAGGGGTTTGAGGCGGGAGACTTATAGAACATGAATGTGTCCGTTGTGTGAAGGCTTCATTCAGATTGTGTAAGGACAAATCAAATGTCACTGATCCGGAAAGGTCAGAAGATGTGAGCTAACGAACGGACGTTGACGTGAGGGTAATCTCCAATCCACCAGCCCCGGCCCGATTTGCTGTACGCTCTTTGCGTGCTTCCCTTGCTCGCCGATCTTCCTCGCCGCTCGCTTGATCCCGCGACGCTCTCGCCCGCACACGTCGATGCGATTTACGTGCACGTGCCGTTCTGTTTTCACAAATGTCACTATTGCGATTTTTATTCGATCACCCGGCAAACGCCCGAGCGGATGTCGCGGTTCGTCGCGCTCATTCTCGCCGAGGCCAGGCTATGGCAAACGCACCACGCCGCGCCGACGACGGTCTTCTTTGGCGGCGGTACGCCGAGCCTTCTTCCCGCGTTAGAAATGCGGCGTCTGATTGTCGGGCTTCAGGACGCGTTTGATTTTTCGCGTGTCACGGAGTTCAGCATCGAGGTCAACCCCGCGACCGCCGACTTCGATTATCTCTGCATGCTTCGCGAATCGGGCGTCGACCGTCTGAGCTTTGGCGCGCAGTCGTTTCATCAGGCCGACTTGAAGGTGCTCGAGCGTCATCATGACCCGCAGGATGTTCACCGCTCGGTTGAGATGGCGCGACGGGCCAGGTTTGAGAGGCTGAATCTCGATCTGATTTATGCCGTGCCCGGGCAGACGCTGGAGGCGTGGGATGAAAATCTTTCGATCGCGCTGGCGGTCGGCACGGAGCACTTGTCGTGTTACGCACTCACATATGAAGAGAGCACCGCCATGACCGTGCGGAAGCGACTCGGGCAGTTCAAGGCGGCGACTGAATCGCTCGAACTCGACATGATGCGGCTCACGCGAGATCGCCTGGCGAGTAGTGGATTGCCCGCGTATGAAATCTCAAACCACGCCCGGCCGGGCAGCGAGTGCAGGCACAATCTCGCATATTGGCAAGGCAAGAATTACATCGGCATCGGTCCGAGCGCGGCCTCGCACCTCGCGGGCACACGGTTCAAAAATCTTCCGCATCTGGGCGAGTGGGAGACGGCAGTCGATAGCGGAATTGTTCCCGCGGCCGATATCGAAACGCTTACCCCGACGCGCCGCTGTGCGGAGATGATCATGTCGGGCCTTCGTCTTTCGCAGGGCGTCGATCTTCAGAGCGCTATTCGCGTGACGGGTGTCGAACCAGTCGAACACTTCGCGTCGGTGCTGGGTCCGCTTGTGAATGAGAAGCTGCTGTTGATTGGTGACGATCGTTGGACGCTCACGCCGCGCGGCATCGAAGTCGCCGACGGTATTGCATCGCAGTTTCTTGCCCTGGCGTGATTCCTTAACGCGGCCAATAAAATCGTTGAGTACAGCTTAGCCCGCGGGCGCGTGTCGAAAGATCGACCGGCACCGTCCTTATCTCTCCCCTCTTTTAATCCGATGTTCAGTGGGGCGGCATGTAAGTCCGATGCTCGAATCTCATGTTCGATTCATTGAGAAAAATCTTCTCTCCAGACCGCAGCGCCATCGGCGTGAGCTTCGGCACGCACACGATTCGCCTGGCGCATTGTGGCCGGGAAAAAACCGAACACACGATGCTGGAAGCGGCGACATGTCCCGTGCCCGACGACGTGCAGACGAATTCTGCCGTGCGTTCGCGGTTCTACGTTAATTCTCTGAAATCAGCACTCACTCGCGGCAAGTTCACGACGCGTCGAGCAGTTCTGGGCATTCCGAATTGGATGATTCAAGTGCGCCAGCTTCGCGTACCCAAAGTCGAGAAGGGCCAACTGACCAGTGCGATCGAAGCAGAGATCAGCAGCAAATTGCCGACGGATCTTTCTCGATTCACGCTCCGCCATAGCGTTGCCGGCGACGTCCAGAATGAGCAGGGTACGAGGCAGGAAGTCATCGTCTTTGCAATTGAAACCGACGCGCTGCAGAAAATCCTCGCAGACGCAGAGTCGGCCGGGCTTGATGTCGTGGGCGTGAGCGTAGAGTCAAAGGCGGTGGTCGATTGCTTCGCACACGTCTATCGACGCAAGGCCGACGAGTTCGCCGTCAGCATGTTCGTTGATGTCGGCGCGAGCGGCTCGCGATGCATCATCGCACAAGGCTCTCGCACGCTGTTCACGCGTGCGATCGCGGTGGGCGGCGAAGAAATCGGCCGGCCCGAAGTGTTGCCGCACGACACAACACTCTTGCGTTCGAACCCGGGCATTCGCGTGCAGGCCGCATCCAATGGCGAAAGCGATACCGAATCCACAACATCGGGGTCAAATGTCGCTTTGACCGCCGACTCGAAGTCAGCTTCGCATCGATCCGTGATTTCGCGTCTCGCCGACGAACTCGACATGTGCCGCCGATATCACGAAGTCACGTTCGCGAATCTTCCGATCGACCGGCTGATGTTCGTCGGTGGCGCTTCGCAGGACCATGCGATGCTTCGGCTGATCGCGGATCGATTGCAACTTCCGGCGCAGCTGGCGGACCCGATGGTTCGCATGAATCGCCGCGCGACGATCAACCCCGACTGCGGTCTGGATCGCCGCATGCCGCAGCCCGCGTGGGCGTCGGCGATCGGGCTCTCTCTAGGCACGTGCGACGCGGAGCAAAGGTAGAACCAACATGGCCAACTCAATCGAACAGGCCGAACTTTCGTTTCTTCCCGACGACTATCTCGCGAAGAAGGCGCGGCGTCGCGCCAACACGCTGTGCGCGGTACTGGTCGGTGTGTCGCTTTTTACGCTGGGTGCGGGATGGCTGATTGCCGATCACTCACTCTCTGCCACGAAAGAAGCTCATGCCGCACTGTCAGCACAATTTGATCTTGAAGCACTTCGGCTGCAGCAAGTCGAGCAGCTTCAGAAGCAGCAGACGTATTTGCTTAGGCAAGCGGATCTGACTGATGCGCTGCTGGAGCGTGTGCCCAGGAGCGTGATTCTCGCAGAGCTGGCCGGGGCGCTGCCCAAGGGCGTCTCGCTGAATGATTTCAATCTTGAGAGCCAGCTTCGCGTCGTGCAGATGGCGGCGCCGAAGACGGCGGTCGAACAACGCCGGGCAGAGAAGAAGACCGACGGTAAGACCGAGATTCAGCCGCGGTTCTACAACGTCGTCGTCCGCATTCAAGGCATCGCACAAAACGATGTGCAGGTCGCGAACTTCATCGGCGCGCTCGGCGAATCGCCACTGCTCGAGGAAGTCAACCTGCTCTTCAGCGAGACCAAGACGATCAATCAGCAGCCGCTGCGAAGATTTTCCGTCGAGGCCACGCTCCGCCGTGACGCAGACGTCTCGGCCCGCCACAACGCATCGGGATTGAGCGTGTCCGGATCGAGCGTCTTACGTCCACCAGTGTCGTCAGGTGTCGCCTCATCCGTGACCTCAATCGAGAAATAATCATGCCACAGTTGTCTATGCCATTGGGAATCAAAGAAACCGCGGCCTTCTTCGTCGTGCTGGGCATGATGGCGTCGTCATACTTCGTCGGCTTCAAGCCGATGCAGGAACAGCGCCAGGCACTCATCACCGACATGGAGCAGAAAAAAGTCGCGCTGGAGAACCTGCGCGCTAGTCTTCTGGTCGTGGCGAACATGCAGAAAAAACTCGACGACCTGTCGAAGTCGATTCAGTTCTTTGATGCACGCCTTCCGCGTGACAAAGACATCAAGCCGATCATCGAAAGTATCTGGAAGATTGCGGAAAAGCACGGACTTTCTGCCGACCGTATGAAGACGCTTCGCGTGGATCAGGGCCCGAACTATCTCGAGCAGCCCATCGAACTCGAACTGACCGGCGATTTCAAAGGCTTCTACCAGTTCCTTCTGGATATCGAGCGAATCAGCCGGATCACGCGCGTCGGCAAGATCGACCTGAAGCAGAACGAGAAAGACCCGACTCGCGTTCAGATTAAACTGACGCTGAGCATCTATTACACGATGGCTCATTCCTCGGGCGTCGCTGACGTGCGCTAGGCGATCAACAAAGGAGACGACCATGCGAATCGACATGATGGAACAAAGCTCAGAATCGACAGGCGTAACCTCGGCGGCGTCAAGCGAGGCCGCGACTGCGCCTTCGGCGCGCCCGCGACATCACCCGGGCACGATCGTGATGTTCGCGCTATTGGGCGTCGCGGGACTCGGCCTGGCGGGCATGTATTTCAAGTACGCAAAATCGACCGAGACGATCGCACAGACGACCGCACTAACCGCATCGGGTGAATCCGTGCAGCAGTTTCTTACGAGCGGGCAGGCCGACCTGCGCGGCATGCGAGATGTGCTGGCGAAGACGGAGAAACTCGTCGCACAATTCGGACAGCAGATCGAGAATGTACAAGTTCCACTCGAAGACCTCGGGCCGAGTCCATTCGATACATCTCTAACGATCGTGCGCGTCACGCCTGTAGAGGGTGACGTCACGACGATGAACACGCCGGTCGCCGACACGTCGCGCGCAGTGAAAGAACAGCAACAAAGGGCCGCGCTGGATGCGGCAAGGCGACTGAAACTCCAGTCGATTCTCGTCGGCAAAGAACGCTCACACTGTCTGATCGATGGAAAGCTTTACACGGTCGGCGAGTCGATCGACGGATTTATCATCACCTCAATCGCATCCGACCGAGTTGGCGTCTCGCGCGGCAGTTTCGATTTCGTTCTTCAACTCAGGCAATAACTCATCGTGATATTTCGCAAGAAGAATAATCTGGTCGAAGTAACGCCGCCGACTTCAATGTCTTCGCCGACTGACATTGCGCAGTCGGCGAAAATCCACGAAGAGATGACGCAGGAGATTTTTCGTCCAAGCAGCGGCTCGCGTCGGCGACTGGTGGAGGATGTGCTGCTTGAGCGGAAGCAGATCAGCGAAGAGCAACTCGCCGAAGCACGCCGTGCCCACGCGGACTCGCCAGGCAAGTCGATGACGGCCGTTCTGCTGTCGATGAATGCGTGCACAGAGTCGGCGTCGCAAAGCGCGCTGGCCCAGACGCTCGGGCTTGAGTTTGTCACTCCGGAGAAAGGGACAATCGATACGCGCGCGTTCGAATTGTTCGGCAGTGAGTATTCAAAGCAGCAGGGGGCCATCGGACTGAAGATCGAAGACAGCGGCGCGGTGGTGGTCGCTGTAGTCGATCCGAACAACGTTTTCATCCTCGATGAATTGCGGAGAAAAGCAGGTCGAGAACTGAAGATCGTCGTAACGACGGCGACCGACATTGCGCGTGTCGTGGAGCAGCTTGCGGCGATCGACACGGACGTGAAAGTCGATGACATCATCAAGGACATGGCCGAGGATGATGTGCAGGTCGAGAAGGTGGTGAAAGACGATACGAACGACCTGGAGAAGGCGGGCAACGAGTCGCCTGTTATCAGGTTCGTGAACTATCTGATCGCCGATGCGTTGCGCAGCGGCGCGAGCGATATTCACATCGAGCCAAAAGAGAAGCTGTTGAAGGTTCGATATCGAATCGACGGCATTCTATTTGAGTCAATGAGTCCGCCGCACGCGATGCACGCGGCGATCACGAGTCGATTGAAGATCATGGCGAATCTCGATATATCCGAGCGGCGTTTGCCGCAGGACGGGCGAATTCGCGCTGTCGTTCAGGGGCGGAAGATTGATCTGCGAATGAGCACATTGCCGACGGCGTATGGCGAAAAGACCGTCATTCGAATCCTTGATCAGCGCTCGATCAATGTGCCTCTTGAAGCGCTGGGCTTCAGCGAGCAGGCGTTCACGATCTGGAGCAAACAGATCGATCAGCCGCACGGAATTCTGCTGGTGACCGGGCCGACGGGTTCGGGAAAAACCACGACGCTTTATTCATCGCTTCGCTGCATGGACGGCAACAAGCTCAACATCAGCACCGTCGAAGATCCGATCGAATACAACTTGCCCGCGGCGAATCAGGTGCAGGTGCACGAAAAGATCGGCATGACTTTCGCGGCGGCGCTTAAGAGTTTGCTGAGGCAGGATCCGGACGTGGTCATGCTGGGCGAAATTCGCGACGCCGACACCGCGCGCATCGCCGTGCAGGCCGCACTGACCGGTCACCTCGTGCTTAGCACGCTTCATACAAACGATGCGCCCGCCAGCGTGACGCGACTCATCAATATCGGCGTAGAACCTTATCTCATCTCGGCGGCGGTGAACGGAATTCTTGCTCAGCGGCTCGTGCGAAAAATCTGCTCGCAATGTCGAACGCAAGTGCAGCCCAGCGACGAGATGCGCGAATTTCTTGTCTTACAGGGCTTCGGCGAACAGTTGATCTGGAAGGGCGTCGGCTGTGAGAAATGCCGAAAGACCGGCTATAGCGGCCGATGCGGAATCTACGAGTTATTGATCATGGATGATGTGCTGCGCGACATGGTGACGCGAAGCCCCGACGTGAATGCGCTGCGAAAATATTGTCGCGAACGCGGGCTGGTGACGCTGCGTGAAGACGGCTTTGATAAGGCGCGAAAGGGAATGACGACGATCGACGAAGTACTCCGTGTGACGGAAGCGGCCATGTGAGTGGGAAACTCTCTGAGGCTGAAGCAACCGATTCGTCTGGTTACGCGGAACTGTTATCCCCATAGTCCGAATCGCCGATCCTCTATGTAGGAAGTGCTGATGACTCATCTGGACCAAATCCTCACCGCGGCCTTTGCGCAAAAGGCATCAGACATCCACCTGAACGTGGGTCTGGTTCCAATGTTTCGGATTCACACGGTCGTGTTGCCGACGGAGTTTCCACACGTGGATGCGGCTTCGGTTGAAGCGATGCTCCGGCACATGCTCAAGGGCGATGCCGATCGATGGGCGCACTTTCAGAAACTTCGCGACGCGGACTTCAGCTACAAGATTGACGGCGTGGGTCGATTCCGTGTGAACGCGCATTATCAAAGAGGAAACATCGCGCTCTCGTTCCGAACAATTAACGATCGAGTTCGGCCGATCAGCGAACTGAATCTGCCCGATGTGATTCATAAACTCACACACTTGCCGCGCGGGCTGATCCTCGTCACGGGCGGCACGGGCAGTGGAAAATCGACGACGCTGGCGGGAATGGTCGACGCGATGAACGAGCGCGAGCAGTTGCACATCATCACGCTCGAAGACCCGGTCGAATATGCGTTCGTCAACAAGCAGAGCGTCATCGAGCAGCGCGAAATCGGGCACGACTGTCCGAGCTTTTCGAGCGGCCTGAGGCACGTTCTCAGGCAAGACCCCGATGTAATTCTGGTCGGCGAAATGCGCGACCTTGAGACGACCAGCGCCGCGATCACTGCGGCCGAGACCGGGCATCTGGTGCTCAGCACACTGCACACCGTCAACGCGCCGCAAACGATTGAACGCATTATCGACATCTATCCGAGTGATCAGCAGAACCAGATCCGCTCGATGCTGGCAAACACGCTGCAGGCGGTCATCAGTCAGTCACTCATCAAGAGAAGCGACAAGCCCGGTATGGCGCCCGCGATCGAAATCATGCTCTGCACCCCGGCCGTGCGCAACTGCATTCGCGAGAACCGCATCTTCGAAATTCCAAACATCATCGCGACGAACCGCGCGATCGGCATGCAGTCGCTGGATGATTCAATCCGTCAGCTCCTGCTCAACAACATCATTAGTAAGCAGGACGCCGTCGCGACGGCCGTGCATCCGGAGAAAATCGAACGCGGCATGGCTGCGTAGTGGAATGGGCTAAATCGCAACCGCAATAAACTTCATACAGCACGTTATTTCGCATCGAACACAATAATCCGACTCCCCGCCATGCACGACTACAAGTACGAAACTCGCACCGCCGCCGGGCAGAACAAAACAGGCGTATTGTCGGCGGCGAATATTGAATCGGCGAGCAAATCGCTGCGCGATCGCGGCGAGCACATTATCTTGCTGCAGCCCGTGACGAGCGCGGAGGACAAGAAGCCGTTTTGGAAAACCGACCTGAGTTTCGGACCGAGCCAGAGCGACATTCAGAGTTTTACGAATCAGCTTGCGGTCATG
>JBBQKP010000042.1:0-20688 GCA_038326995.1 Tepidisphaerales bacterium | reverse complement strand
AAGGCCCTGGCTCGACGGGTCGGCCTTCGCGGACCGCACGCCTCTTGGCATGTGGCCGATGCCCGTGCCCGACGCGCTGCCGAACTGGCCGGCGTCGGCGCGGCTGCAGTATTGGGAGGCCGCCGCCGCGCATTTTGATGCGCTGGACTGGCTCGTTCGCTCGCCCGTGTGGCTCGATCAAATCAAGTTGTCGGGTGGGGCAGAGGCTGATTCGGGTCTGCTCGGCGAAGCGCGGCTGCTGCTGGATTCGAGCCCGCGGATCAAGGTCGTCGCGCCGTTGACGTTTCCGGAGGCCGCCACTTTGCCCCGCGCGAGCGAGCCGGTGCTTTCGCCCTCACGCGAGCGGCTCATCAATTTCGCCACGCCACTGGTCACGAATCAGCCGACGCAAAGCTGGCCCGAATTGCTGCGTCAGCCGCCCACGTGGCTCGACGCGACGGGCGAGGGACTCGTGCCCCAGGGTGGTTACGGAACGAGCGAGCAGGACGTTCGGCTGTGGGCGTGGCTTGCGTTTTTACGAAACGCGTCCACCGTCCGCATCGGCCCGGCATTGCCCGCAATCGACGCCGTCGATTCACCTGCCGCCGTCGATGAAATCGTTTGGTTCTATCCCGGCAAGTGGTTCGGCAAGGAGGGGCTGCTTCCGACGATCCAGCTTAAGTGGCTCCGCCGCGCGCAGCAGGATTTTGAATACCTTCGCCTCGCACGCGAGCGCGGCGAGGTGCTCAACGCACTTGTGATGGCGCGTCTTCTGACCAAGCCCGTCGAACTGCAAACACGTCAACAGCCTGATCCGGTGTTTGGCCTGATGACCGGCACTCAGGATGCGGATGCGTGGGAAACCGCAATGCCGCTTTTAGCGCGTACGATTTTGTTGCGTGAGCCCGGCGCGCCAGCAGATTCGGTCGAGCGTGCGCCGCTGAACCAGCGCATGCTGCAATGGATGGAGCCGCAGGAAAAACCGCTGATCATCGGCCGGGCGACGGCGTTTTCCGTCCTGCCTCAGCCGCTCGACGAGCGAGGCGAAAGGCCGATGCCGCTGATCGAAGTCAGTCTGGGCGTCGATATCTATAATGCCAGCGATACCACACCCGACGACAATTCGCTCCAGTTCACACAGCTGCCAACCGCGTGGCAAATCGAGCCGCGGCCGACGCTTGTTCCGCCCCTGGACGTCTACCGCGTCACCCGACAGGGCGTACGCGCCACCGTCAATTCGGGCAGGCTCGAGCCTCCCGTCGGCACGGCCAGGCAAGGCTTTGGACAGGATGCTGGTCAGGGAAGTGGGCAGGGCGTTCTGGGCGTCACCTTCACCCACGGCTTCACCCGCAGACAGACGAATGTGCCCATGAGTGTGCCTGTAAGCGTCGTGCAGCGG
This sequence comes from Tepidisphaerales bacterium, assembly GCA_038326995.1. GTDB lineage: Bacteria > Planctomycetota > Phycisphaerae > Tepidisphaerales > Tepidisphaeraceae > JBBQKP01. Next base: position 19,310 of record JBBQKP010000042.1, on the reverse strand, counting down.
CGCGAGGGCGGCTTGTCTCTCAACGGCAGCCTCGACGACTGGACGCCCGACGACGCGATTGGTCGCGGCCCGCTCGTTCGCATGCTCGACCGCCCGGGAATTCAGTCGCACGAACTCTCACGCGCGGCAACCAATACCGACCTCTTCGCGACGTGGTCGAGCGAGCAGTTTTATCTCGCATTCGACGTGGGCGGGCTGGACACATCGCCAGTGCGATCGGCCCAAAATTTCGTGCAGTATGACTATCGCCGGGCTTGGGGCGAAGACCTCACGCAGGTCGTCATGCAGGCGGTTTTTGCGGACGGGTCCGTCAGTCTGCCCGTGCACGTCGCACTCAAGCCCAACGGCGGAGTCTGGGCGGAGCGAAAAAATGCCGACGGCACGTGGACGTCTTTCGAGAGCGGAATGAGATACGCGACCACCAGCCAGGGGACTTCATGGCGGGGCGAGCTTGCCGTGCCGTTCCGTGCGATGCAGTCGGCCAGTACGAGTAGCGGGGCGGGTGGCGGATCGAATTTCAACGCAGTCCCGGCCGTCCCGGTCCTGCTGCGTTTCAATTTCACACAGCACCAGAATGCGTCCGCCACGAGCGCGACATGGGCGGGCCCGGTCGATCAGGGCCGCGACGACGAATTCACCGGTGCACTTTTGCTGGTCGAAGGCAAGCGATAAAAAAATCGTGTGACAACTGCGGTTATCTCCCATGAATGTGACGCGCAGAAAATTCATCTAGATAATTTCAGATGGTCGTGTTACACAGACCGGTTCGCGTGCGTCATGGATGACGTCGCAGAGATTTTTGGTCAACTGTTCATCATGGAGGAAGAACGATGCAACTTTCCAATACCCGACTCAACTTTTTCTGGCTCCTGCTTTTTGGTTTGACCATGCCGGTCGCGGTGGTGATTTCGACGCAACTGGCGCGGAGAAGTTTCGAAAGCGTGAAGCTTCGCGAGCAGACGATCAATGTTCGCGGCTTCGCGGAGAAGGCGATCGTGTCTGACGTGGGGCAATGGTCGGGACAAATCTCGACACGCAATCCAACGCTCGTCGAGGCGTATAAAATTCTCGCTGAACAGCGGACTCTGCTGCTCGACATGCTGAAGAACGTCGGCGGATTTGAGGAGAAATCGGTCGGGCTTGGACAAGTCAGCATCGACCAGCGGTATATCCGCGACAAGGAAGGCAACTCGACCAACACCATCGAATACTACGTGGTGAGCCAGGGTTTTTATGTCCAGTCTGAGGATGTAAAAGTCATCGAGAAGCTGGGACGCGAGGCGGGGTCGTTGATCAAGTTCGGCGTGGAGCTCGACGCGAATCCGCCCAGATATCTCTTCAGCAAGCTCGAGGAGATGAAGCTGGAAATGCTTGCCGCGGCGAGCAAGAACGCTCGCGAACGTGCGGTTCGGTTGATCGCCAGTGGCGGCGGGCGGCTGGGCGATCTCCGCTCGGCGAGTCAGGGCGTTTTTCAGATCACGCCGCCTCTCACGACCGACGTCAGCGACGGCGGGCAAAACGACACGAGCAGCGTGAGCAAGGTCGTGAAGGCCGTCGTCTCATGCGAGTTCGCGATCGAATCGGGCAAGTGACGATGGATTTAGAATGCGGTGTCTGGACCGTCTGTCAGGACACTATCACGCGAAGTGAGACAGACATGGCTTGCCAGCCTTGCCGGACTGGGAGAGATGGCTTGAATTAGACATCGTGCTTCATCCCTTGACCGCGCCTTCGGAAAGGCCGCGAACGAACAGTCGCATGCTGAGGGTGAACAGGATGATGATTGGGAGCGACGCCATCGCGTAGCCGGCCATGAGCGGTCCCCAGTACTTGATGTACTCGCCGTTGAGGCGAAGCAGTTGCACCATGACGGGCAAGAGGTTGGAGTCGCGCATGATGACCAGCGGCAGGATGAACTCGTTCCACATCGCGATGAACTGCATGACGGCGACGGTTCCCAAGGCAGGGCCTGAAAGAGGTAACACGACGCGCCAGAGCTGTGAGAGGTGCGACGCGCCGTCGATGTCGGCGGCTTCGAAGAGGTCCTTTGGAATGTCGGCGACAAAATTACGGAGGATGAACGTGGCGAACACGACGCCGCCCGAGGCGCCGACCAGGATCAACGCGGTCAGCGAGTTCAGCAGATTGAGATCGCGTAACAGCCCGAACAGCGGCACGAGATTGGCGATCGTCGGCATCATCATCAGGATCAGGATGAGGTTCCAGAGGATGGCCTGTCCGGGCATGTTTCGTCGGGCGAAGAAGTACGCGCTGGCAAGGCCGATGATGAGAATCAACACCGTCGCGCTGCCGGCGAAGTAAAGCGTGTTGGCGACGTTGGGCATGATGGTTTTCTGGGCCTCGACCCAATTCTGCCCGATGAGAGGAAAAGTGATCGACAGCGGGTCGGCGTAGAACTGTTGATTGGTCTTGAAGCTGACCACGACCATCAGCCATACGGGCAGATAGGCGACCAGAAGCACGGCTAGAATCGTGCCGTGTTTGAGCAGGCTCAGCCCGACCTGACGAAACTTCCTCTGCCCGGCAGTGAGTTCACGCACTGGCGGCCTGACAAACGGCTGCCGGTCGTGTACACGTCGAGCTTCGGCGAGGCTTTCTTTTTCCCACTTGCGATACCACTTGAACAGCAGTTCCCACGGCAATCCGACCATGAGCAGTGGAATACCAATGAGCCAGGACGCGCCGGAGTAGAGCATGATGCCCCCGATGGCTGCGACGGCGCCGCGAGCGATAAACCCGGCGAAATGAAAGCCCGAGTGTTCCTTGCGAACGATGAGGTCGGCGATTTTCTGCAAAAGCAAAACGACGACCGTGATGACGACGCCGATCGCGCAAGCCTCGCCCATCTGCTGGCTGGTAAAGGCGCGTTGGAACATGAAAAGAGCGGGGACGGTGGCGGCGCCGCCGGGCCCGCCGTTGACTCCCGCCAGCGCCATGACGGTGCCCGCGTCTTTGATCGTGTCGATGATGACGAAGACCAGCAGCAGGTGAATCGAACCGAGGATGAGCGGGAGTTCGATGCTGGTGAATTTTCCGAACCAGCCGACACCGTCGATATCGGCGGCCTCGTAGACGTCCTTGCTGATCTGCTGCAGCTTGGCGAGGTGAATCAGGATCGCGAACGACCCGACCCACGGAAGCCCGAACAGCAGCAGCGCGGGAACGATGAGCCGGGGCTCGCCGAGCCATGACGGTGACGCCTGCGGAGTGAAGACGCCGCCCCAGCTTAGGAGGGAATCGGCCTGACTCAGCACCCACATGAGACCCGTTGATTGCAGGAACGGGTTGAGCAGCCCGTAGCTGGCATCGAAGAAAAAGGTCCGCCAGATCAAGGCGACGACCAGCCCCGGCACGACCATCGGTGCGACGAACGCGAGTCGATAGAAGAACTGAACGCGCGAGCTGATGCAGCGGTGAATGCAGACTGCGACCACGACCGCCGGAATCATTTTAAGAACGTTGAACGCGCCAAGGATGAACGCCAGTTCGAAACTGCGCCAAAAGGCGTCGTTCTTGGCGAGATCGACGTAGTTCTGCCCCGCGTTGTACTCGGCAATGTCCGCCCCGTTCCATCGGAAGAAGCTGTGATAGATCCCGCTGGCGGCAGGGTAGTACTGAAACACCGCGACCAGCAGAATCGCAGGCAATACAAAGAAGTAGAGCACCCAGTGATGACGGATCGAGACGATGGCGCGGTCGAAGTTGGATGACATGGAAGAGAGCTTTACTTGGACTCAAAGGCCAGTGACTTGCGAAGATTTTCCTTCGCCCGGCTTCGGGCGGCGGCGCTGAGTTCATAAGGCGCGGGTAACTGAACCGATCCCTCACCCGATCCTTTGCCCGAGTCTGCGATCAGCTTGACTTGATAGGCGCGGTCGACCGTGGGAAAGAGCTGCCTGCGGGCGGTAAGCGAGGCGTACCGCCAGAGCATTTCACGCTGACGCTCGGCGGGCACGGTCTTCAGGCTCTCTCGCATGGTGACCAGAAACTGTTCTGACCCGAGACTGCCACGTTTCCAATCTCGCTTGGCGAGTGTGTAGTCCTTTTCGCCCATTGTGAGATAGGCGGGGGTGTACTGCTTGACCATCTCGTCGAAGCTGATCCGCCCGGCAATGAAGACGTCGCTCAGCTGTTCGAAGCGGACGCTGGTCTCACCGCCCACGAAGGGGGCGAAATTTCCATACATGCCGCGAAGGGTAGGTTTGAAGCTTCGGAGACTCTCCGGGATGGCCGCCCCTTCAACGACAGGAATCCAACCGACAATTTCGTTGAATTTCTCGTTGCCCTTGAGACTTGAGATGTATTGAAGGAACTCGAAGGCAACGTCGGGGTGCTTGCAGGTTCGGGTGATACCAAACCCGCCCCAGGGCAGTGGCCTGTCGTACTTCGGTCCCAGCGCGAACGGCCCGTACACCGGGTCGGTCGATGTGGGACTTGGGAAGTCGATGATGCCGACTTCGAAGATTTGTTTCCCGTCGGCGTCGATCGCCTGCTGCTGTAGCGACCGGGCGTCCCATGTTCCTGTGGGGATGAAGACCGCGCGTTGCTGGGCAAACAGGAAGACGGCTTCGTCGCGCTGTTTGCCTGTCCAGCCTTCGGGGAAGCTGGGAGTGAGCTGGGTGATGATGGCGTAACGGGCGCGAATGGCCGGGTCGTCGAACTTGAGCCTGCCCGACTTGATCGCGGCGAAGGTTTCCTCAGACGAGACATAACCGTCGCGATTAAAGTCGGCCTTCTTGAGCAGTGTCCAGGTGAGTGGATCGGCAACCGTACTGGCCCAGACGCCGAAGTGATACTTAGACGAGGCCAAAGGCGTGTACTGCGTTCCGTCCGCCTTCTTTTGCGACCCGATTTTTTCACTCATTGCCAGGAAGGCGTTCCATTCTTTGGGCGGCGTTCTGAGTCCGGTCAATTTTTCGAGCAGATCGACGTTATAAAAAAGCCTAATGGCGTGGACTGAAGTGGGCACGGTCATGTAGTTCTGCAGCTCTTCGTTGTACGACGACCTTCCGCCGTCGACGAAGGTTTGCTTGAACGGGACGCCTTCAAGTTTGGTGCCGACGTTGAACGGGTTGGGTCGGTTGATGTCGCTGGTGAGCGGGACGAAATATCGGTTGAGATACTCGCGCCAGATAACGTTGCTCAGACCCAGGCCGACGGAGATCAGGTCTGGAGCAGTGCCTCCGATGAGGTTGGTGCTGACGAACTGGCCGTAGACGGTTTCGGGAATGGCGTCCTGAATGATGGTGACGCGTTTACCTGTGCGTTTAAAGTAGTCATCTGAGAAGTCTTTGCCCAGTTCGTTGATGGCGTCGCGGTAACCGGTTTCGAGCTGCCAATGACACACGCGAAGGACGATTTCGTTTTCGCCTTCGATGGAGCGGGCGGCGCGGGTCCACACGGTGCCCGCAGCCCATGCGAACGCCGCGGCGATCAGAATGAGAGCAGCGTTGTTCCAGAGAAATCGGAAGATGGCCATCATGGTCGTGTCTCCTTCGCGGTGTTTTCTAAGGCGATTTCCTGCTTCAGCGTCGCTTCGAGCGCATCAATCCGCTTGAGTGCCTGCTCCGCGTTGAAGACACGCTGGTCTGCCGGGTATTCGGTAATGAGCAGATTGTAATACTTCCGGGCGGCGGCGAGATCGCCCACCTCGAACTCGGCGATAATCCCGATACCCCAAATGTTGCCCGCGTATTCGGTCGTTCCTACCGCGTCGATCTTTCTCGCGAGCTCGAGAGATTGAATTTCTGTCGCGAGTCGATCTTCAGATCGGCCCAGAGTTCGAAGCGCCCTCGACTCAAGTCCGAGCAGAGTAGCCGACCAGGGCGAGTTTTGATTGACCGGAACAAACTCGTCGACGAGGCGGATTGCTTCGGTCGCCTCATCGGGGGTTCGCGCGGCCACCAGACTCGTCACGAGATACGCGCGGGCCTCCTGAGCGGCCGGGTGCGAGGGCCAGCGCGTCATGACTTCGCGATACTTATCACGGGCATCCGGGTTGACCAAAATGTCGACGGCATCGGGATCGATATCGCGTAGGTCGCCAAGGCGGGCCAACAGCAGGGCGGCCCATGGCGCGGTCTCAGTTCCGGGGTCGGCGTCGAGTACGATCGCCTCGCCCAGCAATTTCCTTGCCCGCTCGACATCCGGCGTGATCTGCGGCAGCGACAACGACGTGGCCAAGGCGAACTTCGCCTTCGCTCGCTCTTGATTCGACGACGCAGTCGTGACTGCGGTCTCAAAATGCAGTCTGGAAGAATCAATGTTCCCGACTCGAAGCTTTTCCCAGCCGAGATCGAGGTGTTGCGATACGGATAGAGGCTCACTCTTATCGCAACCCGTCAAACACGCCACGACCGTCAAACAGCAGGCCAGGACAGGTGCGAATCGATTCCACATGATAAGAGTATTGCACGAACTTTGAGCGTGCGAAAGCCCTCTCTCCATTTCCTCGCGTCTCGTGTTATTCTTCCGGCACATGAGCGAAACCTCTTTGCCGTCACAAGCCGCGCCCGCCGCATATACCAGTGTTCATCCCAGTGTCCATTCCATTGTCGATTCCGGTGCGATCGGCAAGGCCGCTTCGCTCGTCGAAGCTCTGGGTTACATCCAGCGATTTCACGACAAGACCGTGGTCGTAAAGATCGGCGGTTCGATCATGGACGACGAGCAGGTGCTGACCAACATTCTCACCGACATCGTCTTCATGAACTATGTCGGAATGCAGCCAATTGTCGTACACGGTGGAGGCAAGGCGATAAACGACGCGATGGAAAAGGCAGGCCTTACGCCGCAAATGGTGCAGGGCCGGCGCTACACCGACGACCGCACGCTCGCGATCGCAGAGCACGTGCTGTGCAACAACATAAACCGTCAGCTGGTTTCATTCATCAACGCGCAGGGGTGCGAGGCGATGGGCCTGCACTCGCTCGCAAGCGTTGTGCTGTTCGCTGAGAAGACGTACCTCACCAGCGAAGACGGCCGGCGAATCGATCTGGGGCTCGTCGGTGAAGTCACCGATGTGAACGCAAGGCTGCTGGAATTACTTGTAAAGGCCGATGCGATTCCGGTCATCAGCACCATCGCCCGAGACCGTGCGGGCGGGAAACTGAACGTCAACGCCGACACCGCCGCCGGCGCGGTCGCCGGCGCGATGAAGGCCGACAAGCTCGTGGTCGTTTCAGACACGATGGGCATTCGAACCAACGTCGATGATCCATCGAGCAACGTGTCTCATCTGACGGTTGCAGAGGTGGATGATCTTGTGAAAAAGGGTGTCATCACGCGCGGCATGCTTCCGAAAGTGGAGGCGTGTATCGCTGCCCTAAAAGCGGGGGTGAAAAAGTCCCACATCATCGACGGCAGAATCCCGCACGCACTGCTGCTGGAAATCTACACCTCAGCGGGCATCGGCACGGAAATTGTATTGTCGTGACGAGACGTTGCGAATAAGACAAGTCGCCGACTGCTTGTACGCCGTCCGGGTGTTTTCGATACCGATTGCGTTACCATGCTGCCATGCGGAAAATGATTTCTCACGTTCGATTTTGGATGTCGGCGCTCGTTTTGTTGGCGTTCGTTTGCGGCACTTCGAGCATCGGCCGAGCTATGGCGCAGGACGTTCCCGATCCCGCCGCCCGGCGTGACGGGCTGACGCTCATGGTCTACCAAGCGAGTGGGCCAATCGAACGCCTGCCCGTCCTCATCAAAGGACAGACGCCCAACGTCAGCAAGTATGTCTCGGGATTTGACCTGCAGAACGACGACTTCGAAATCAAGGACAAGTTCTTCGCCATCGCCAGCGGATTTTTGCGTGTGGACGTCGCGGGGGAATACACGTTCGAACTCGCCAGCGATGACGGCTCAGAACTTCGCATCGGCGAACGCGTCGTCATCAATCACGACGGTCTGCACGGTGCGGACCTTGCAAAATCCGGTTCCATCAATCTTCCTCTCGGGATTTCGTTGATCTCCGTGCAGATGTTCGACAACTCCGGCAGTTCTGAGATTCGCCTCAGATGGAAAACGCCCGGCTCTACTGGCTTCACACCGATTCCAAGTTCACAGATATTCTCACAGGCGGATCTGACTCACGTCGTCTCACCGGGGCCGAAAAAGTTCGTGCCGGTCCTTCGCAACACCAGGCCGGGCGACGGTGAACCGCTGACGAGCGTCCATCCGTCTTTCACGCTAGAAGAACTCCACAACGATCAGTTTCAGCCGCGCGTCGGCGGGATGGATTTTCTGCCCGACGGAAGGCTCGCGATCTGTCGCTGGGAACCCGACGGCGGCGTCGACATCGTTGACCTCTCTGTCCGTCCCGTTCGCGTCCAGCGCTTCGCAAAAGGTCTTCAAGAGCCGCTGGGCCTGAAGGTGGTGGACGGCAACATCTTCGTGCTCGAAAAACAGCAGCTCACTCAGCTCATCGATTCCGACAACGACGGCACGTGCGACCACTATCGAAATGTCTGTTCGGGATGGAATGTTTCTTCGAACTTCCACGAGTTCGCGTTCGGCCTGGTGTACGTCGATGGATTCTTCTACGCCAACCTCGCCATCGCGATCGACCCGGGCGGAAAGACGACCAACCCGCAAGTGGTCGGGCGAGGACAGACGATCAAAATCGATCCAAAGAGCGGCACGTTTGAAGCCGTCGCGGTGGGCCTGCGGACGCCCAACGGCATCGGCGTGGGCGAGAATAACTCGATCTGGATTACCGACAATCAGGGCGATTGGCTCCCTTCCAGCAAACTCATTCGGCTCATCCCGGGCGCGTTCTACGGCGCTCACATGACGCCCGATCATGAGTGGGCGAGCAAGCCCGTCACGCCGCCCGTCGCGTGGCTTCCGCAAGGCGAGATCGGAAACTCGCCGAGCGAGCCGACTGTACTGAAGGTCGGCCCGTGGAAGGGACAGATATTGCACGGCGATGTCACCCACGGCGGACTCAAACGGACTTTCGTCGAGCAGATCAACGGCGTCGACAACGGCTGCGTGTTTCGCTTCACGCAGGGTCTGGCGGCGGGCGTAAATCGCGTCGCTTGGTCAGACGACGGCTCACTTTACGTCGGTGGAATCGGCTCGACAGGCAACTGGCAGCAGGCGAATAAAAAGTGGTTCGGCTTGGAAAAACTTTCGTTCAACAATGGCGAGGTCTTCGAGCCACTTGCAGTGCGCCTGTTATCCAACGGCATCGAAATCTCGTTCACAGATGCCGTCGATTCTTCGCTCGCCGCCGAGCCGACGCGATATCAGCTCGAGCAGTTTCGCTATGAGCCGACCAGTCAATACGGCGGGCCGAAGCTCGATCAGAAACCGCTCGAAGTGAGGTCCGCAACCGTCAGTGCTGATTCGAAAAGTGTGTTCCTTGAAGTGTCAGGCATACAGGCCGGGCATGTTCTTTATCTGCGGATCGCCGACGCGATTCGTTCGACCAGCGGCATGCCGCTCTGGACGACGGAAGCGTGGTATACCGTCAATGCTGTGCCAACGACTACCGTTGGCGTCGTCGACGAGGCGCGCGCCCACAACACACTGACGGAAAGCGAAAAAGCCGTAGGCTGGGAGCTTTTGTTCGACGGCAAAACGACCAAAGGCTGGCGCGGGTTCAAGCGAGACACCTTGCCCGACCGCTGGACGGTGATCGACGGCGAACTCGTTTTTGATCCGAAAAAACAGGGACAGGGCGGCGACATCATCTCCACTCGCACGTTCGGCGATTTTGAAATGACGCTCGAATGGAACATCGTTGCCGGCGGAAACAGCGGCATCTTTCCGCGCGCAACCGAGGCCGCGGATTCGATCTGGAAGTCCGCCCCCGAGATGCAGGTGCTGGACAATAAACTTCACGCGGACGGCCGCCGCGCGTTGACCAGCGCAGGAAGTTGCTACGACCTGATCGAACCGATTCGCGATACGTCGCTCGGCTCGGACAGATGGAATCTCGTCAGGATCGTTGCACGCGGGACGCAACATGAGTACTGGCTTAACAACGAAAAAATCGTCGAGTTCGACACGGCCAGCGACGCTTGGAAAGAACTTATTGGCAAAAGTAAATTCGCCGGCGTTCTTGAATTCGCAAAATCCCCGCGCGGCGCGATCGGTCTGCAGGACCACGGCGATCGTGTGCGATTTCGAAACATCAAGATCCGTGAAATTGATCCGTGAAGAACAGGGCTGACGCGTGTTAGTCAGGCATTTACGATTCCTCAAATTCGTCCTTCCATTTCCTTAGCAGGTCGTGCGCCTGCCTCGGCGTAAGGCTGTCCGGATCGATTTTCGAAAGGGCCTTTGTCAGGCCTGTGGCTTCGTACGCGAAAAGTGTCAGCTGCTGACCGACCTTATGTGCGGCCGGCTGAATGACCGTCGCGTCGACATGATGAACCGCCAATTGCGATAGCAGCTCTCGCGCTCGCACGAGAACATCGCCCGGCACACCGGCGAGCCGCGCGACGTGAATGCCGTAACTCCGGTCCGTCCCGCCCGCGACGATCTTGTGCAGAAATACAATGTCGTCTTCATTCTCACGAACGGCGACATTGAAATTTCGAACGCCCGCGAATTGATCCGCAAGCTGCGTCAGTTCGTGATAATGCGTTGCGAACATCGCCCGGCATTTCACAGCATCGGACAAATGCTCGGCGATCGCCCATGCGAGCGAAAGCCCGTCGAGCGTGCTCGTTCCTCGGCCGATCTCGTCGAGAACCACCAATGATTGCGACGTCGCGTTATTGAGAATATTGGCCGTCTCGGTCATCTCGACCATGAACGTGCTTTGGCCGGTGTGGATTTCATCGCTCGCGCCGATTCGTGCAAAAATGCGGTCGACGATTCCGATCGTCGCGCTCAACGCGGGCACGAAGCTCCCGATCTGCGCGAGCAGCGTCAACAACGCCGCCTGCCTTATGTACGTGCTCTTTCCCGCCATGTTCGGCCCCGTGATCAGCATGAGGCAATCGCCCGTTTCGTAGACTGTATCGTTCGAAACGAACTGTCTTGATGAGTCTGATCCGCCCGCGCCGAGCTGCTGTTCGAGCACGGGGTGTCTGCCGTCGATGATCTTGAGCACGGGCTCGCGCGACAGCTCGGGCCGACAATAATTTCGATCGACCGCGAGATCAGCGAGCGAAGCCAAAACGTCCAGCCGCGCGACGCCGTCCGCGAGTTCCTGAAGCCATCCGAGTTGCGGCAAAAGTTTTTGCCTGATTTGTTCAAACAACTCCTGCTCGAGCGCGATCGATCGGTCGCGGGCGGTGAGAATTTCAGTCTCGAACTTTTTTAATTCTTCAGTGACATATCGCTCGGCATTTTTTACCGTCTGTCTTCGAGACCATGCCGCCGGCACTTTTTCGCGATGCGTGTCGGTGACTTCGATGTAGTAGCCAAAGACTTTGTTGTACGCGACTTTCAGGGTGCCGATGTTGGTGTCGGCAGACAGCTTCGCCTGATACTCCGCGAGCCACGCCTGCGAATCTCGCGTCAACAGTCGCAGCCGATCGAGCTCCGCGTCGTAGCCGTCTTCGACAACGCCGCCGTCACGCAGATGCGGCTCGGGCTGCTGCTTGATCGCGGCGGCGAGGAACTTTCCCTCGCGATCACAGTCGGCCGAGAGTGCGAGAAGTTCGGGCGCGACGACGTCAAAATCTTTCATCACGCGAATGCCGTCGAGCAGTCTGGGGATCGCGATCAGCGCCTTGCCCAACGCCGTCAGGTCGCGCGGCACGACGCGGTTGAGCGCAATACGCGAAACGATTCGCTCGATGTCGCACACGTCAGACAGTGCGGTGCAGACGGCATTGCGCTGCGTCGGCGATTTCACGAGAGCGGCGATCGCATTTTGTCTCGCAAGAATGTGGTCGAGGTCGGTCAGTGGAAATCGAAGCCATTGCTGAAGCAATCGAACGCCCATGCCGGTCTTCGTGCGATCAATCGCCGCCAGTAGTGAGCCCTCTGTGCCGCCGCTCTTTACGGTGCGGTCGATTTCAAGTGCGCGCCAGGTTGCGGGGTCGAGTCCGACGTGCGCGTCCAGCGTATGACGTCGGGGATTGCGCAGATGGCCGAGTGCGGTCTTCTGAGTTTCGTTCAAGTAGCCCAGTATCGAACCCAGCGCGGCCAAACCCGGATCGTCGGCGGCGTCGAAGCCGAAGCCCGCGCACGTCGCGACGCCCCATTGCTTTGCGATCAACTCACCCGCGTGGTGGGGCGTGTGCTGCCAAGCGGGCCTGGTGGTAATCGCCTTGACGCCCAGTTGCTGCGCGTGTTTGGCGAAGGGGTGCGGCTCGCCGCTGGGCGTCTCCGGTACCAATAGTTCTGCCGCGCTTAGCCTGCCGAGCTGATCGAGCACTTGCCGCTCCGTTCCGCTCATCGCCCAGCAGCTTCCGGTGCTGAGCTCCACCCATGAAAGCCCGACGCGGAAGCCGTCGTTTTTGGTCAGCACGAATGCGATGGCGAGAAGGTAGTTGTCGCTTCGGCCGTCGAGGAAGCCGTCGTCGGTCAGCGTGCCGGGCGTCATCAGTCGCGTCACATCGCGCTTGATCACGCCCTTGGCGGACTTGGGGTCTTCGGTCTGCTCGGCGATCGCCACGCGATAACCGGCCTTGATCAGCCGCCGCAAATACGTCTCGGCCGAGTGAAACGGCACGCCCGCCATCGGCACCGGATCGGCGCTGTGCTTGTCGCGCGTCGTCAGCGTGAGATTCAATACGCGGCTCACCAGCTTCGCGTCATCCCAGAACAGTTCGTAGAAATCGCCGATGCGGAAGAACAAAATGTACTCGGGATACTGCGTCTTGAACGTGACGTACTGCTTCATCGCCGGCGAGAGGTCGGCGAAGTGTGCGGGGAGATTGTCAAGCGGTGCGGTCATCGTTTTGGTCTGCGAGTGATGCTCTTTCGAGTGCAGAAAATTCGAGTGTAGAAACAGTTGGCTTGAATAACGAGTTACGTTTGCCGGATTGTCGAGGTGTTCCACGCCAGTTGTCTTTGAGTCCGACCACGTTGCTGCGGTTATGAACTTCAACGTGTGCCCGATGATTCTCAGGCGATGCCCGCTTTCGCCCGTCCAGTTGCGCTACGCCGCGATTTTGCGCCGATTCACATCGATTTGCCCTATTTCACCTCCATTAGCCACCATTTCGCACCCGTTTAGCACACACTTTCAGGACTGCTTTTCCGTCGTCCCTCGGCCCATCTTCCGATCGCCACTCACCTTACGCCGCCGACGCTCACCTTGGTCGTCGCGAAATGCGCCTATTTGAGTTCGACTTTTCGTTACGGACTGTATGTCGACATCACATTTCCCATTCGCACATCAGCGCTTCGACACGTGCGCGCGAACCCGAAGCGCGAGCGACGGATTGGACGCAACGTCAAACGAAAAATTTCAACGAGCCGCAAGCGTGAGCGACGGGTGATGCACTTTTTTGGCAATTGCGCTCGACGTTTTCATTTGATGAGTCCGTCGCTGACGCTTCCGGCTCGTAATCATTCGTGGTTTGGTGCGTGAAAAAGAACGCGAGTTGCAACGAACCCCAAGCGTAAGCGACGGGTAATTCATTCTCTCGGCAAACGCGCTCGACGAATTCAAAAGCTGTACCGCCCGAGTCGCAGGGTTTACCATCGTGGTGATGTTTGTTTCGATGGTCCTGCTCATCCTCGGGCTCGCGCTGCTGATTGTTGGCGCGGACTTGCTTATCCGCGGCGTGACTGCGCTGGCGATGCAACTGGGCGTGCCGGCGATCGTGGTGGGTATGACCGTTGTCGCGTTCGGCACGAGCACGCCCGAAGTGGCAATTAATCTGCTTAGCGCCATACGCGGCGAATCGGCGCTGGCGTTCGGGAACGTTGTCGGGTCCTGCTCGATCAACCTCGGGTGGGTGCTGGCGTTGACCGCGATCATAAGGCCGTTGCGTGTCGAAGCGATTGTCATCCGACGCGAAATGCCGTTCATGATCCTGGCGACCGCGATGCTCTGCGTTTTGCTGCTGGACGAATTACTGGGCGGTGCTGTCGGCTCGGCACCCGGTGCCAGCGGCCTTTCGCGCGGGGATGGCGTCGTGCTGCTGTTGCTCTTTGGCGTCTTTATTTACTACACGGTCGTTAGCCTGCGCGCCACTCGCAGGTCGGGCGACTTGGTCGAAGCCGCCACCGACGCGGTCGACAAACTCCCGTCCATGCAGGCGTGGAAAATGACGCTGCTGATCGTGCTGGGACTGATCGGTGTCGCCGGTGGTGCGCAGCTGTCCGTGGGTGGCGCGGTCGATATCGCGCGGGCGTACGATGTGCCCGAAAACATCATCGGGTTGACGCTTGTCAGCTTTGGAACGACGTTGCCCGAACTGGTCACGTGCGTGATGGCCGCCCGACGTGGGCAGCCGGAAATCGCGATCGGTAACGTCGTGGGCAGCAATATTCTTAACGTGCTGCTGGTGGGCGGCGCGGTGGCGACGATCCAGCCGATCGCAGTACCGCCAGGCGGCACGGGCGATCTGGCGATGCTCGGCCTGCTGAGTCTCATCGTTCTGCCGATTGCGCTGCGCGGCGGTCGCATCATCAGCCGCGCTGAAGGGGCGTTGCTGCTGATGATCTATCTTGCATACATCAGCTGGCGTTTACTTACGATGCAGCCTGCTTAGAAAGTGACAAAATAGAGGATGCGAGTGACAAGACGAGGGATTGAAACAGGGGAACTTAGACAGGCAGTGACAGTTCTCAGATAACGATTTCCCTGTTACGGCTACGCTCCGCTTCAGTGCCGCTTCGCGCGAAAGCGTGTCAACCTGAAGCGATCCCGCAAGCAAGACGGATCCGGCGACCATGGACGATCGTTTGGATCGGACGAGGGCAACAATCGGCTGCAATCCTTTCACGGGCGTTTGTCGATTTCAGAGGGCATATCGTCGAACGCGTTCAGGACCTACTGGCATAACGAAATGAGTGAGCATTAAATTGTGCTTCGGGAAGCCACTCGCGGCGGCATAGCGGTGCTATACTGCTGGCGATGCGTCGTGGTTTTTCATTGGTAGAACTTCTGGTTGCTATAGGCATTATCGCCGTGCTGATTGCGATATTATTGCCGACGCTTTCACGAGCCAGAGAGCAGGCAAGGCGAGCGCAGTGCCTGTCGAATCTGCGGCAAGTTCATGCGGCGTTTCTGTTTTATGCCAATACCAGCGGCGATCAGATTCCCATCGGCTTTCGCCGCACGAAGCAGTTCAACTCGCTGATCTGGTCGAACACGGCCAATCGGTTTGTGCTCTGGGGGCTGATGTATCAATCGAGGTTTCTGGGCGACGGGAAGACTTTCTACTGCCCGAGCGAGGTGAACCCCAGATTCGCGCACGCGACGGCGGAGAATCCCTGGCCGCCCGGTACGGATGGCAATCCGTCGAGACTCGTGCAGTGCGGATACGCGCTGAGGCCCGAGGTGGAACTGGTGGACGACCTGACGGCCGCGCCCGCTGCGTTTCGGATGCCTCGGCTGATTCGCTTTCGCAACGCCGCGATCGCGAGTGATCTTTCGAGTTCGCCCACGCGCGTTCGCACGCGGCATGTTGCAGGCGTGAACACGTTATTCGGGCACGGCGGGGCGAGGTGGATTGACCGCCGAGCGATCGAGCCGATGTTGAGTCAACTGCCCGAGCCGGTGGCGACGTTTGATCCGGTGATTGATAATCGGGTGAGTGAATTGTGGCGTGCGTTGGATCGTGAGTAGGATGGGCGGGGTGAAGCAAGCGGCGAGAAAAATGATGACGAGGATTCAACTGACGGCAGCATCGATTTGCGTGCTAATGATGGTCAGTTTTCTTGTGGGATGTCTGGGCGGGTCGGGCCCCAGGACGATCTCTAACGAAGACCCGGCCGTCAAGATTCCGCTGATCCGCAGCGCGGTCGAGCGGGGCGATCAATCGGTCTTGCCACAACTGATTAGCGATCTTGATAGCGAAGACCCGGCCGTGCGATTTTATGCGATTGACGGGTTGCGCCGGCTGACGGGGGAGGATCGCGGGTATGACTGGCGTATTGACAAAGACGCGCGCCGGCCAGCGGTTGAACAATGGCGCGCGATCATCGGTCGAAGCACGACGACAACAGGTTCAGCAACTACGCAGCCGATTAAACCGAATCGAGTCACCCAATGAATGGCGGGCTCGGTAACGTGAAGCAGGGTGGTGCGGATGCGCCTGCTCCGCTTCAGATTCGGCTTACTGCAGAGACAGCGCAGATCGCCCCGGCGCGTCGTGCGATTGAGGCCTTCTGCGTCGAGGCGGGTTTTGAAGACGTGGCCGTCGGCGAGGTCGGATTATGTGTAAATGAGGCGATCGCCAACATCATTCGTCATGCCTATCGCGATTCAAAACTTTTAATCGATCAGCAGAAGATCGAGCTCCGTGCGGAGTTTGATTGCTCGAGTGGGTTACTGCGAATTTCACTTCGTGACTTCGGTATTGGCATCGCGCCCGGCGCGCTTCCGGGCGAGAAAATCGATCCGCTCAAGCCCGGCGGGCTCGGTTTGATTTGCCTGGGCAGGCTTATGGATAAAGTCTCTTTCAGCCCGCAAAATCCCGGAATGCTCCTCGAACTCAAACGCAAGCGATAACTCCTCATGACTCCGCTCCACACCAACACTCAATATCTGATCGACGCGCGTGAAGAAGCTACTGCGGTGATTGCCTCCATTGTGGGCGAAATTGATCTTCATCGTTCTCCGGATTTGAGAGGAGATTTGATGTTGCTGCTTGACGGACGAAAGCCGGTTAAGTTCATCCTCGACTGCTCGCGCGTGCCCTACATGGACAGCAGCGCTATTGCAGTGCTCGTGGAGACATTGCAAAAGCTCCGCAAGCTCGGCGGGAAGTTATATTTGACGAACCTTCAGCCGCGTGTCAAAAGCCTTCTCGAAATCGCCCGACTCGATTCGATCTTTGTGATCTGTGACACGGTGGAATCGGCGATCGCGAAGTAGAGGCGGTCTGCTCTCAATTGCGGTCCTGATGATGCACTGGACGTCGGACTAAATTTCGATCGCGATGCGTTTTCCCAAGCGACTGCTTTCGATGGCCGACAGCACCATTGCCAGACTTTTGATGTTGTCGGCGGCGTGCGTCTGGGGCATTTCGCCGGTGCGCAGGAACCGCAGCATTTCATGTAGTGCGCCGTGCATCCCGGTTGGTTCGACTGTGACGACGGGTAGTTCTTTTTTGATCTTGGGCTTTGTGAAGTCGGCGGTGTCAGCGGCGATGACCTCGGCCACGGGGCGCTGGTCGGCGGCGTAGATCGCCGTACCGCGTTCGCCAATGATTCGCCAGTCGCCGTTCCAACTGGTGTGGAAACCCTCGGCACACCACGACCCTCGATAAGTGAACCTAACGCCGCCCGTCATTTCAAATATGCACGTCGCCGAGACGTCGCCCTTGTACCAGCTCCCGTGGGGGTTGAATTCTTCGCAGTACACCGCGACGGGGTCGAGCCCGCTGAAGAATCGCGCCTGATCGAAGTGGTGAATCGCCATGTCGAGAATCAGCGGGCTGGCCATCTCGTCACGAAATCCGCCGAAGTGACAACCCATGAAAAAGTCGCAGCAGAGCGTGGTGAGTTTACCGATGGTGTTGGAGGCGATCGCCTGTCGAAGCGTGGCGTGATTCGTATCCCACCTTCGGGACTGGCTGCACATGTAGAGTTTCCCAGTCGTTTCACTGGCGTCTGCCATGGCGCGCGCTTGCTCTAAAGTTGCCGCCATTGGTTTCTCGCCGATGACGTGCAGACCCGCGTTCAGTGCGGCAACCGTCACCTTCGAGTGTGCATCTGGAATGGTCAGGTCGAGCAGAAAATTTGCGTCCTTTGCATGCGCAGACAGGGCCTCATCCAGACTTGAATACGCTTTGGCACCGGCGAGTTGATACTTGTCGATCTGCGCCTCTGCAGCCTCAATTCGAAGGTCTACAATCGCAGCCACTTGCAGCTTCTCCTGGACGATGCCCGGCAACCACGCATTACTGATTCCGCCCGCACCACAGATGATGAGCGATTCGTTTTGCATGTGATCGAAGATAGAGAAGCGGTTTCAAATCGACAATAAAGCGCTCGAACTTCACCGTCGATTGTTTACGAAGGACCTGAGCAATTCGCCGGATTGAGTCGTGGGGCTTCGCTCTGCCGTATCATCTTTGGGGATATTGATCCGTGCGAATAAGATGCGGCAGGCAGCTAGAACCGCGAAAGAAATTATGATCCCATCACTTCGAACATTCCAGGTTTTTCCGGCGATTCCAAGCAAACTCTCGCCACTATACGAGCTAAGCCGCAACTTATGGTGGGTGTGGAATCCTGAGGCGATCGAGCTGTTTCGTCGGCTCGACCGAGAGCTTTGGGAAAAGACCAATCACAATCCGGTGAAACTTCTGGGCATGCTCTCGCAGCAGCAGCTCGCCGAGGCCGCGAATGATTCGGGATACATGGTGCAGCTCAATCGCGTGTACCGCGCTTTCAAGGATCACCTCGACGGTCAGGGTTGGTTTCGCACGCATCATGAAGGCGCATCTGCGATGCTCGTCGCGTACTTTTCTGCCGAATTCGGGTTGCACGAGTCGCTGCCGATTTATTCGGGCGGCCTGGGCGTTCTGGCGGGCGATCACCTCAAAAGTGCGAGCGAAATCGACGTCCCGCTCATCGCCATGGGCCTGCTTTATCGGCAAGGTTATTTTCAGCAATATCTCTCCAGTGACGGCTGGCAGCAGGAAGCCTATCCGGAGCTCGATTTCTACAACCTCGTCGTCGAGCCCATCCTCGACAAGGACAAGAAGCCCGTGAAAGTCTCGGTCGATCTTCCCGAAAGTCGCGTCTTTATTCGCATTTGGAAAGTAAGCGTCGGGCGTGTGACGCTGCACCTGCTAGATACGAGTTTAGAAGAAAATTCTCCTGCCGATCGAGACATCACCTCCCGGCTTTACGGCGGGGGAACGGAGATGCGGATCAAACAGGAAATCGTGCTGGGCGTCGGCGGCGTGCGAGCTCTGGTCGCCATGGGTATTGCGCCGACCGTCTTCCACATGAACGAAGGACACTCGGCCTTTCTCGCGCTCGAGCGAATCCGCATGCTGCTCGACGGCTCAAATTTGTCGTTCGACGAAGCACGAAACGTCGTCGCTGCCGGCAACGTGTTCACCACGCACACACCCGTGCCCGCGGGCATCGACATGTTTCCGCCCGAGCTGGTGACGCGTTACTTCCGCAATTTCTACTCGGGACTCAAACTCGATGAAGAAGGATTTCTCGCGCTCGGTCGCGAAGAT